>JADZBY010000248.1 GCA_020851855.1 Anaerolineae bacterium | reverse complement strand
TGCGCCACGCGGCGAACCTGGACAGCCTGGAGCCGGGCGGATTTTACTTTGATCGGGATGCAGATCGCCTGTATCTGGCCGATGATCCGGTCGGGCACACGGTTGAGCTTGGCTCGACGAGCACGGCGTTCTCCGGCAGCGCCCGCGACGTGACGATCCATAACCTGACTATCGAGAAGTACGCCAATCCGGCCCAGATCGGCGCGATCTACGGCGTCGAGAGCAAAAACTGGACCGTGACGGACAACCTCGTCCGGCTCAATCACGGCGTCGGCATCGTCGTTGGCGATGGAATGCAGGTCCTCAGCAACCGGGCGCTGCGCAACGGCCAGATGGGCATCACCGGCATCGGCGCAAATGTGCGGGTTGAAGACAACGAGATCGCCTACAACAACTTTGCCCGTTTCGAGCCGGGCTGGGAAGCGGGCGGCACGAAGTTCGTGGCCACCACCGATCTCGTGGTGCGCGGCAATTACGTTCACGACAACGACGGCCCCGGCCTGTGGACCGATACGGACAACGTCGGCGCGCTGTATGAGGGCAACCTCGTCGTGGGCAACGCGATGATGGGCATCTTCCACGAGATCAGCTACCGGGCCGCCATCCGGAACAACGTGGTCATGCTGAACAGCCCGCACTTTGATGCCTGGGCCTATGGCGCGCAGATTCAAATCTCCAGCTCGCGCGATGTCGAGGTGTGGGGCAATCGCGTCGTCGTCAGCGCCGTGGGCGGCAGCGGAATCGTCATCCTTGAACAGGATCGTGGCGCGGGCGCACTGGGGCCGCGCATCGCCACGAACAACCGTGTGCGGGATAACACCATCATCTTTCTCGGCGCGGCGGGACAGGCGGGCGCGGCGACCGATTGGCGCACCGATACGTTCTGGACTGAGCGAGACAATCAGTTTCAGGGCAACCGCTATTTCGCCGCCGATCCATCCGTCGATCACTGGGCGTGGGACAACCGCACCATGTCCTGGAACGACTTCCGCGCACAAGGACAAGAGCCTGGCGGCTCGCTCAGCCGGGGTGTGCCAACCGATGCCGCCGCGATACCGGCCTGGACTCTGCCGCGCTCCAGTCTGCCGTCCGGCGACCGGAGCGGGCCTATCGCGCTGCTGGCGCTAGGCGCGGCGCTGGTCGTTTCCGCCGTACTGGGGCTGAGTCTGGTTCTGCTCGCGCGCCGCCCCGGTAGACGGCCCGTCAACCATAACGCCGAATCGACTTTCACATCAAAGGGGGATTGACCCTTGCGCATCGCCATACTGGATTACCGCCTCGTCCCGACAAACGCCATCGGCAATGGCAACCGGCGCGTCATCGCGGGCTTGAAGGACCACCACGACTTCACCGCGTTCGGCCTGGAGATAGAAAATCCGGACCCGGCGCGCGTCGGCTGGCTGCGAGCGCCGACGCCGCAACGCCCGCTGTTTCTGCTCTTCGTCGCCTACCACGTGTGGGCGGCGTTGGCGCTCTGGCGCGAGCAGCGGCGGCAGGGCAGGCGCTTTGACCTGGTGCAGAGCGTGGAGAGCAACACCTTGCTCGGTGATGTCCTGGTGGTGGGCTTCTGCCACCGGGCCTACCTGCGCGACCACTGGGCCGCCACGCGCCCCGCCGGGCTGCGCGGCGTCGCGCGCTGGCTGGACCACGTGATGCACAGCCTGCTGGAGCCGCTGGCGTTCCGGCGCGCCCGTTTGCTGGTCGTGCCATCCAGCGGGCTAGAGCGTGAATTGCTTCAGACCTACGGCAGGCTGGTCCAGGGCAAGACCGTCATCATCCCCTTTGCCGTGGATGGCGAACGCATGAGGCGTCCGGCGGATTTTGAGCGCGACGCCAAACGCGCCTCGCTCGGCGCAGGGCCGGATGACCTGCTGATGGTCTTCACCGCGCTGGGCCACTTTGAGCGCAAGGGGCTGCCGCTGCTGCTCGAAGGGATGGCCAGCGTGGCTGCGCCGAACCTCAAGCTTGTGGTGGTCGGCGGCCAACCGGGGACCGTTCAGGAGTATGAAAAACGCGCCGCCGCGCTCGGCCTGTCCGGCCAGGTGACGTTCGTCGGCCACCAGCAAGATGTGCGCCCGTTCCTGTGGGCGGCAGACCTGTTCGCCTTTCCGTCGTCCTACGAAACCTTCTCGCTGGTCACCTTTGAGGCGGCAGCGGCGGGATTGCCGCTACTGGTGAGCCAGTTGCACGGCGTCGAGGACATGCTGCGAGACGGCGAAAACGGCTGGCTGGTCCAGCGCGACGCAGCCGGCATCGCCGCCAGGATTCGGCTGGCGCTTCAAGACCCGGCTCGTCTGCGCGCGATGGGTGCACGCGCCGCCGAGTGCGTTGGCGATTACGACGAGGCGCATTTTGTGCAGCGCTGGGCGGCGCTCTATGACGACTACGCGAAGCGGCGGTGAGGGCTACTCGCCCTGCGCCGCCGCCAGCCACTCCGTGTAGGCGTTGCGGGCGCGTATGTCGATGGGCGCGTTGAGCATCCGGCGCATCTCGGCGACTGTACCGCCCTTCTTGTAAAAGGACCGGAACGCTTCCCGGATGGTCACCGCGTCCGGGCCGGTCTGCGCCCGCACGACGGTCACCGGGTCGCCCGCGCACACGTTGCCCGTCCGGATGACCCGGCAGTACAAGCCAGGCCGCTCGGCTTCCTTGAAGCGCTTCACGAACTGCGGATCGCCCATGCGCGCGGCCAGCTTGGCGCACGGGATGCGCGGCCCGGTGATTTCCAGCAGCGCCTCGCCCACCTGAAGGCGATCACCGATGCACACCGGCGCGCTCTCCAGATCGGAGATGGTCAGGTTTTCGCCAAAGGTCCCCGGCGCGAGCGACTCTCCGAGCGCCTCTGCCCACCATGCGTAATCGCGCCCGCCATAGATGTACACGGCCTGATCGGGGCCGCCGTGGTGTTTCTTGTTGCTGATCACGTCGCCGACAAGGCCCTCAACGCCGACGGCCACCGGCGCGGCAGTGGGAATCTTGTAGATGCCCGTCGCTTCGCTCTTATTGCCCTTCTGAATCGTGCGCTCGATGCCCACATTGACGCTGAGCAGGTGCATGGCTGGCCCGTTTCCTGTTCTCCGGATAACGCGGCCCCGATCATGCCACATCGGATGGGGGAAAGATAGGGCGAGAATCAGGAAGCCCTGCCGGTTGAAATGTGAATCGCAACCCACAGGGCATCGTCGTTTTGCCCGATACGCTGCCTAGACGCCTCACGGTATGACCAGGCGCTGCCCGGCATAGATGCGGTTCACGTTGGTGATGCCGTTCGCCGCCGCAAGCGTATACAGGTTCACCCCGAAGCGCCGCGCGATGCGGAACAGCGTATCGCCGCGCTGCACCACGTAGATTTGCCCCGACGTCGGCGCGCTGGGCGTCGGATACGTCGGATACCCTGGCGGGCGGTACGTCGGCGTCGCGATGGGCGCGTTGCCGCTGGTCGCGCTCACGCAGTAGCTCGGCACATACACCAGGCTCGATCCACTCACGTTGACCGCCGTCCACAGGTTGCCCGCCGCATCGCGCACCGGGACTGGGTTCACGAACCACGTCTGGCCGTTGCGCAACCGGTTATCGCCAATGGGCCGCCCGCCGGGCGCATCGTACACCGGCGTGTCGCACACGATGAGCCGCATGGCCCACGCCCCGGCTGGTGTGGGTGTTGCCGTGGGCCGCGCTGCGCCTGTCGAGCACGCATACGACACCTGCCATTCGCCCGCCACAGCCAGCGTGGCCGGCTCAATCTGCGTGGCCGCCACCGTGATCGGCGTGTTGGCCGGGACGGCGAAGGCGAACGGCACATCCACGACAACCGTGCCGAACGCCGCGTTGAACTGAGCGCTATCGGCAAAACCGAGCAGCCCCGCCACCGGCCCCTGTGCGGTCTGATAGGCGCGCACACGGATCATGTTGGGCGTGGTCCCGGCCAGACCGTACCAGCTCACCTGCACCGAGGTCCGGTCACAGCCCGGATTGAGGACGAACAGGCCGTTGATCGCCGCGTCTGCCGTCCCCACGCCCGACGCGCCCAGCCCAAGCCCGAACAAGGCCACGGCGGCCAGCAGAAGTCCTGCCAGCGCCCGCCGGAGCCTGCGCCCTCTCCCTTGTGTCTCCATCATCAAGACTCCCCTTACCGGTTCCCTCATCTGTCTCTCATCTCAATTATAGGAACAAGTACAGGCGTGCGATTCAGGCGGTCGCCCGGTCCCTGCCGTACTGGAATCCTACGGGCAGCGGGCGGAAGGGTGGGATTCGGGGGATTTCGCGGGATTCAGCGCTCGGAGAGCTGGTCAAGCAGCGCGGCGGCGTCGGCGGGCAGTGGGCGGGCGAACGCGGCGAGCAGGTCGCGGTTGCCGTCGCTGTTGGGGATAGCATATACGGGGCGGCCCAGTTTCTGCGCGCGGCGTGCGGCGTGCAGCGCGCCGCTTCCCCGCCCGGCCTCAATCACGATCAGCGCGCGGGCCAATCCGGCGACGATCCGGTTGCGGTAAACCAGCGCGCCCGGAGACACCGGCGCTTCGGGGTGCGTCTCGCATACCAAAGCGCCGCGCGCCGCCAGCGCCAGCCCAAGCGCCTGATGTTCCGGCGGGTAAATGCGCCGCACACCGCCGCCCAGCACGGCGATAGAGCGCCCGCCGCTCGCCAGCGCGCCCCGGTGCGCCTCACCGTCGATGCCGCGCGCCAGCCCGCTGACGATGGTCTGCCCGCGCTGGGCGAGGTCTGCGGCCCAGGCGCGCGCCAGCCCGCGCGATGCATCCGCCGGGCGGCGGGTCCCGACGATGGCGATGGCATTCTCGTCTTCCGGCAGCAGCATCCCACGCCAGAACAGCACCAGCGGGCGGTCGTCGAGGGGATTCAGCGCGGCGGGATACTCGGCGTCCTGCCAGACCGTGGTCCGGATGCCGAGCAGGTGCAGCCGCCGCACATCCCGCGCCACGCTGAACAGGTCAATGCGTGCGATGCGGTGCGCAAGACCCGCGCCGATGCCCGGCACGCCGCGTAATTCGTCTTCCGTGGCGCACAGAATGCCTTCCATGTCGCCAAAGCGCGCACGAAGCCGCTGGAGCAATTTCCAGCCGATGCCGCCGCGAAGCGCCAGCGCCACGGTGCGCACGCGGTCATCGAGCATAGCCGGTCCAGGCGGGAGAGTCATGGCTCAGGTCCGGTGAATCGCAGCATGGTGAGCGCCTGAGACGAAAACGCCCCCTCGGAGCGAATCGCGCTCCACAGGGGGCGTTCGTTGCATACCATCGCCGGTGCGAGAAGGACTAGAACTCTTCTTCCTCTTCCTTCTTGCCGCGCTCGACCACTTCCGGCTCGACGGGCGCGCCCTCGGCAGCCCCTTCCTCGGCTTCCTCGGCAGCGAGCGTCTCGATCCGCACCACGACTTCCGTCGGGTCGTTCAGGATGGTGACGTTGGGTAGCTGCGCCAGGTCCGCCACGGTCAGGCGCGCACCCGCCTGGGTCAGTCCGGAGACGTTCAGTTCGACGTGCTCAGGAATGTTGGTGGGCAGGCACTCGACCTCGACGGAGAGCAAATTCTGGGACATCATGAGGTCCGCGCCGAGCCTGGGTGTGTGCGTCAAGACAATCTGGACTTCGGTGCGCAGCAGCTTGGTCAGGTCCACCTCGAGGAAGTCGACGTGCATGATGGTGCGGCGAATCTTGTCGCGCTGCACTTCACGGACGAGGGTGTTGTGGGATGCCCCATCGACGTTGACTTCGATCAGGTGGGTGTTGCCGGCATTGGCCAGCACCGTTTCCAGCGTGCGGCGGACACACGAGATGCTCACCGGCTCGCTGCCCGCGCCGTAGATGATCGCCGGGATGATGTCCTGGCGGCGCAGGTGTTTCACATGCTTGCCCGTCACCGTGCGGCGCTGGGCTTCAAGGGTATACGTATCGGCCACGACAAAACTCCTTCTGGCTTCAAACGGCTCCCCACACTGACGCGCGGAAAACCTTCAGGAAGGGGTCCCGGTCGGTTCTGGTGGCGCTCGTCGGGGTCAGTTCGCGTTTATGAGCTACGCGCAAAGGGGCGCAATGCGCCCGGATGGCAGAATTGTAGCGAAGGGCCGGGCCGCCGTCAACCCGGAATCGAGGGCAGGGCAATCGCTTCGAGACAGCCTCACCCCCGGCCCCTCTCCATGTCCGTCACCCCAGGGGGGACCCCGACGGCATGGAGAGGGGAGATCGGCGGCCTGGCTGGCGCGTGATTCCCCCTCTCTACGCTGTACTCGGCGTGGAGAGGGGGCCAGGGGGTGAGGCCGCTTCCCGTTGCCCATGCGTTTGCCCTACCCCTATCCTGCATCTATCTTGCCGTGGATGCGCCCCTGTTCTATACTCAGCTTGAAAGGCTATATGATCTTCACGCCGCCAACGGCTCGCGCATACCGCCCCGGTACGGGAAGGAGACGCCTCTCCGATGATCAATCGCCTCGTGGAGTACCATATCGCACGCCTCGAAGACAAGAGTCCCGCCGTGCGGTTGAAGTCTATCCGCGAGCTGGCGCTGTTGGGCGACAAGGCCGCTTTGCCCGCGTTGGAGCAGGTGTATCGAAATGACGAAGACCCGGAAGTGCGCCGCGCCGCCCAGGAAGCCGGGAAAGCCATCTTCTTCAGGCAGCGTGCTGAGCCGGATCGATAGCGTTTTGGGGTGAGGGCCTGCCGCCTGACGCTGGCCCGGGACGGTTCATATCGAAACTGCCATGTCCAACGACCAGGAGCCGCCAAGCGCCTCTTCTCCAGAGCGCGCGCTCCGCACCGACGCACAGAGCCGCCTCAACGCCATGCTGGCGCTGCTGCGGGGAGAGAAGTCGCGCGGCGACCTCGCCGCCGAAATGGGCGTCTCTCTGGACACCGTTCGCCGTTGGGAAGGCGACTTCGTGCGCGCCGGCATGGAAGCGCTCGAAAGTGAAAACGCCGCTCTGGCGCGTTCCTCGGACCTCGTGGCGCTGCACGCCATGAGCCAAACGCTCAGCACGCTCCTCGAACTGGATAACATCCTCAACGCCTCTGTCGAGATGCTGCTCGTCCTGTTCTCATACACGGCCTGCATCGGCATGATCGAGGGCAGCGAGCTGATCCTCGAGGCAGGCCGCCGCACCGATGATCAGCCTTTCCCGCGTAACCGCGCGCGCCTGCCGCTGACCGATCCGACGGCGCTCACATTCGCCGCGCACAAGGGCCAGCGCGTGAACATCGCCGACACGAGCAGCCCGGAACAGGACCCGCCTTTCGAGCCGATCCCGGCGCTCGGCTCCGTGCGCTCGCAGATCGTGCTCCCCATTTCGTACAAAGGCGCGGTGCTCGGCGTCCTGTCCGCCTATTCGAACCAGCCCGATACGTTCTCCGCACGCGATGTGCATGTGCTGGAACTGGTCAGCGCGAACCTGGGCGTTGCCATCGAAAACGCCCAGTTGTTCCGGCAGATCGGCCAGCGCATGCGCCAGCTTGAGCTTTTGCAGAGCATCAGCGCGAACGCCATCGAGGGCCTGGACGTGGAAGGCGTGCTGGTCGGCGCGGTGCAGTCACTTCGGCAGATCATGGGCTACTCCCTGGTCGCCGTCGGACTGACCGATCCGGAGAGGAGCAGTCCGTCCGACCTCATCGACGTCACCTGCACCAGCCGCGCGCCGGGTGGTGAGGTGACCCTGGAAACATACCGCGCGGCCATCGATCCGCGCACGGTGCTCGGCGCGAGCGTGCGCGGCGGCCTGCTGCTCATCGATGATCTGCACAACCAGAACGGGACGCCGCTGCTCGGCCTGCATCCGGAGAGCCGGTCGGCGCTGGCCATGCCGCTCCGCACCGGCGGCGAATCGCTCGGTGCGTTGTGCGTGGAGAGCGCGCGCAGCGCCGCCTTTTCGGGCGCGGATGTCGAAGCGCTGAGCATCCTGGGCAACCAGCTATCCATCGCCATCCGCGCGGCGCGTCTCTTTCAGCAGGCGCAGCTGAGGCTGCAAGAGATCAGCATGTTCCGGCACATCGCGGACGAGGCGAACCTGGGCATTCTCACCCGCGACGCCGACGGCCTGATCACGTATGCCAACCGGGCGGCCACGGCCTTTTTCGGCTTCGACTCGCCCGACGCGCTGCAGGGCACGTCCGTATTGAACCTGTACGCCGAGGGGCAGGCCAATCTGCTGGAAGAGCACCTCGAAGCGCTGGACGGACAAGCGCACCGCGCCAAAGGCTGGACTGCCGAAGTGCTGCACTCCCGCCGCGATGGTCAGATTGTCGCCAGCCGAACCTCGTTGTTCCCGGTCCACGCGCGCGACGGCAATCTGCTGACGTGCGCCATGATCTTCCAGGACATCACCCGCCAGCGCGCCCTGACCGAAGAGATGCGGCGAGCCAACGCGCGCTTTGAGGCGCTCTTCGCGGCTACCACGGACGGCTTCATTGTCTGGGACGAGCACCGGCGCATCGTGATGGTCAACCCGAGCGCGGCGCGCATCCTCGAAGCGAGCGCAGACACGCTGGTTGGCTACCGGCGGGGCGATCCGACGCCCAGCGCGCGGCTGGAACAGGTGCTCCTTACCCCGGACGGCCAGCCCGTGGAACTGCAGGGCAAGCGGCGGTGCGTCGTACGCTGCCAAACTGTGCCGTGGTCGTCGGGCAACGCATCGGGCGAGCTGACCATCCTGTACGACGAAACCGACCGCGCCTCGCTGGAAAGCTCCCGCGAAGAGACGATCACCATGCTGGTGCACGATCTGCGCAGCCCGCTGGCCAGCGTGGCGAGCGGGGTGGAGCTGGCGCGCCAGGTGCTGCTGGAGACGAGCGATCCCGCCGTCGCCGCGCACTCGCTCGAAGTGGCGCAGCGCGGTCTGCAGCGTGTGCTGGAGATCGCGGACTCGCTGCTGGACATCACGCGGCTTGAAGCGGGCAAATTGCCGCTCAACCGCGCGCCGGTCGATGCGCCGTCGCTGCTCCAGGATGCGGTGGCGATGCTGGCCGAGCAGGCCCATGCAGCCAACGTTTCGCTCCGGGCAAACTGGGAAGACGGCCTGCCCGTCATCCAGGGCGACGCGGCGCTCTTGGGCCGTGCGCTCAACAACCTGCTGGATAACGCGCTCAAATTCGCGCCGTCGGGCAGCATTGTCGAGGTCAGCGCGCGCCGGGAAGGCGGCGCGGGCATTCGCCTGAGCGTGATCGACTCCGGGCCGGGCATCCCGGAAGCTTACCGCAACGTCATCTTCGAGAAGTACAGCCAGGTCCCCGGCATCCGGGGGCGGCGGCGCGGCACCGGGCTGGGGCTGGCGCTGTGCCGCCTGGTTGCCGAGGCGCACGGTGGCCGCGCCTGGGTCGAGCCGCGACCGGGCGGCGGCAGCATCTTCTCGTTCACCGCGCAAAGCCTGGGCCAGCCGGCCTGAGCCGCCGCACGCCGGGAATCAAACGGGCGGCCCGCAAGCCGCCCGTTTTGGCTGTCACGTCCACATCCTGCGCCGCCCACTTCAGAAATCGACGCTGCCCTCGTCCTCGTCGGGCACGATGCCCGCGTCGATGACTTCCGCGCTGGTCAGCAGCGCCGTCTGAGACTCCAGGACGTGATCCTTCCAGCTAAAGGACCCGCCCCGGGTGAAGAGCACGCGGTCGCCCGCCGGCGCGTCAAGCCGCTCGTCGGCGGCCAGCAGCGCCCCCGCCGCGCGCAAGGCGGGCAGCAGGCGATAGCGATGCTGTACGGCGTCGTAGGTGATGATGAGCTGCGCGTCGCCGCCCGTGAGCAGGACGTGTGTGACGGCGCGATGCAGAAGATCGCGCTCGGTATCGTAGTTAATGCGCACAACCGTTTCCGGCTCGCTTCCGATTTGGAAATTCACCGGCCCATTGCGCCACACGTCGATCACGGGCGAGTCGGGAAGGTGATCCGCAAAGCGCGAGTCGTTTTCGACAAAGAAAACTGCCCGCCGCATGGGATCCCGGTGTTTGATCAGGGCTTGATCCCGATCAGGGCTTTTCCAGCCTGAGATAAAGGTGAGCATACGTGGCACCGTTTTGAGCACCTTGTCTAGCAGACGCCGGTCAAGACACGACACCCTGGACAAACGCTCGCTAAAATCCAACGATACTCGAAAGAACGGCCCCGTGCCAAAGAATGCGCGTCTAGACTGATAACCCCGTCCACCTCAAAACAGTGTACGACCACGTTATTAAAGAGCGCCGAAACGGGAGCGGAAAATGATCGAAATAAGTGTGCGCTGCGTCCGGTCCGTTGCCCCCAACAACCGTACCCAGATTATAAGGCATGTACACACCATAAACCAGCCTCAAAAGCGGCGGCTGCGTGACGGATTCGTAACGGTTGTGCGGCGCGTCCCGGTCGGCCTTCTGGCGTCTCCGCATCGCGTTCCCTGACGCTCTATACGCGGCGGCATGGGCGCAGGTTTCTCCGCGCCCTGCTCCGGACGATTTGTGCATTTTCCCCGATAGCGCGCGGCGCAACCCGCATGTATTGTGAACGATATACAACGGACTGGCCGTAAAGATTGGTCAGGGTGAACCATCCAATCCACGTGGCCCTCATGGTATTCTCAGGCGTCGAAATCCCTAAGATTCTTCTGAGAAATATTTCACCGCCGAGCGGAACGCGCGTCATCCATGATCCACGCGCCCTCGCTCCCGCGCAGGGCAGCCCATCCCGACGCCGGGCGTTCCGTGATTTCCCGCAGTGAACAAAGATTTTCGCACGCTCGAAACGACCAACTCGACCGTGACTGTCTTGCCCGCGCACGGCAAGAAGGAGCTGACGATGAACATACAGCCACCCCAGGAGGACAACCAGCGCCCCTGGCTTGACGAACACGACGCATGTGCCCTGATCGCGAATGTGCGCAAGGGCGGCAGGCCGACGCACGGCAATGTCAAACGCACGATGGCCGCCCTGTCGCGCATGGGCCACCGTACCGGCGAAGTGGCGGGCGAAGGCGACGGCTGCGGTGTGTTGACCGACCTGCCGCGCGCCATCTGGTCCCGCATCCTGGCCCGCATCGGCCAGCCGCCCGAACTGGCCAATGACCCGCACTTCTTTGTGCTGCACGCCTTCTTGCCGCAACACAACACGGATGGCATCGTCCGGCGCATCCTGGAGATCGCCGCGCTGCGTGTGATGCAGGTCGTGTACAGCGCGCCCGGCGACACGCGCCCGGAAATGCTCGGCCCACTCGCGCGCGCCCAGGAGCCGGTCTTCTGGCAGATCGCCGGCTCAGTGCCGGGCCGCGACGTGCGCGACGCCAACACGCGCCTGTTCGAGTTCCAGATGGAGATCGAGCGCGAGCTGCCGCTGCACGTGGTGAGCTGTAGCACGCACAGTGCGGTGTACAAAGTGCGCGGCCACGTCGATACGCTGTACAAGTATTACCCCGACCTGCGCAACCCGGAGTACGAGTCGACCATCGCTATCGGCCACTCCCGGTACAGCACAAACACCGAGACGGCCTTCGAGCGCGTCCAACCCTTCTCCCTGCTCGGCCACAACGGCGAGATCAACACCATCGCCCGGCTGCGGCAGGAAGCGCGGATGCTCGGCGCGCAACTGGTCGAGGGCGGCTCCGACTCCCAGGATTTGAACCGGCTGATCGAGGTGCTCATTCACCGCTACGGCTTCACGCTTCTCGAAGCGCTCGAAGTGGCCTTCCCGCCCGTGCCGCACGAGGCCAGCGCCCTGACGCCGGAGCAGTCGCCGCTCTACCGCCGTTACCGCATGGGCTGGGGGCCGTTTGCCCAGGGGCCGGCGGCGCTGGTGACTCGCTTTGGCGATGAATGCGTGTTCAGCGTGGACGCGCTCGGCCTGCGCCCGCTCTGGTTTGGCGAAACGGAGAAGGACTATTTCTTCTCGTCGGAGCAAGGCGTCGTGCCGCTGACCGAGAACATCCGCGACCCGCGCCCGCTCTCGCCTGGCGAGAAGATCGCGCTGACCGTGCATCGCGGCTCTGGCGTACGTGTGCTCGAATACCGCGACGTGCGGCAGGACGTCCTGCGGCGGGCGCGCGCCTTGCGCCCGGTCAAGTCGCCGGAGCTGCACCCTCACGCCGCGCCCGTCTGGACACCGCCGCCCGCGCCCGGAACGGGCAATCTGGATGGCTGGCGCTCGGCGGCGGGCTGGTATCGCGCCGACCGCGACATCGCGGCGGACATGGCCGAAAAAGCCGCCGATCCCATCGGTTCGCTGGGCTATGACGGTCCGCTGGCGGCGCTGTCTACGGACGGCCCGCGCAACCTGTCCGAATATTTCAAGGAAGCCGTCGCCGTCGTCACCAACCCGTCGATTGACCGCGAGCGCGAGACGGAGCACTTCAGCACCGAGTCCATCGTCGGGCCGCGCCCGGCGCTGCACGAAGACGATCCGGCGGGCCAGATCGCGCCCATCCCGCTGCAACTCCCGGTCCTGGTGGGCGGCGCATTTGCCGGGGAGCCGCTGCTTGCGCCCGATGATCTGGACGCCGTGGCGCGCAAAGCCGGGACATGGACCTTTGAGAACGTGCTGGCGGCGTTCAACGGGCACGTCGCCGTGCTGGATGCGTCGCTGCAGCCCGGCGAAACCACGTACAGCGCCCTGGAGCGGCTCGCGGCTGCCGCCGTCGATCATGCCAAGCGCGGCGTCCGGCTGCTGGCGCTCGACGATGCGCTCGCCTTCCACGACGGGCACGGCTGGCTCGATCACCATCTGGCGCTGGCTGTTGTGGACCGCGCGTTGCGGCTCCAGACCGACCATTACGGGCGCAGTCTGCGGCGGGCGTGCGGCATCATCGTGCGCGCGGCGGGTGTGCGGAACCTGCATGACCTGATTCTTGCCGTGGCGCTCGGCGCGGATGCGGTCAACCCGTATCTGCTCATCGAGACGGCGGTCGGTCGGACCGGCGAGCCGTCCGAGCGGGCAGCGCGGTTGGCGAACCTGCTCAGTGCGCTGGAAAAGGGCCTGCAAAAAGTCACGTCCACGATGGGCGTGCACGAATTGCGCGGCTACGGCAAGACGTTCGGCAGCATTGGCCTCTCGACGCCCGTCGCGGAGATCATGGGCTGCGTCAATTACGCGGGCAGCGAAGCGCGTGGCCTGACCTGGGCGGGGCTGGACGCCGATTCCGCCGCGCGCGCCGAGTTCCTGGGCGGCAAGGGCGGGCGTCCGCTCAAAGAGACGCGCATCTACCCGCACGTGTACAAGATGGCCGGGCAGGTGGCGCAGGGCGAGGTCGATTATCGCGGCCTGATGGACCGGCTGGCCGAGTTGGAGCGCAGCTCGCCCGTCGCCTTGCGGCATACGCTTGGCTTCCGGACCAACCCGGACAGCACCGTAGACCCGGACGAGGTCGATCTGGGCGTCGGGCGGCACAGCCTGCCGTTTGTCATCGCGTCCATGTCCTTCGGCTCGCAATCGGAGATCGCCTTCCGGGCCTATGCCGAGGCCGCCTTCCGGCTGGATATGTACAGCCTGAACGGCGAAGGCGGCGAGATCAAGGACATGCTCGGCAAGTACCCGCACCACCGTGGCCAGCAGATCGCGTCGGGCCGCTTTGGCGTGAACGCCGAGCTGCTCAACTCGTCGTACCTGTTGGAGATCAAGGTCGGGCAGGGCGCGAAACCGGGCGAAGGTGGGCATCTGCCGGGCAAGAAAGTCTCGGCCAAAGTCGCGGCGGCGCGTAATGCCAACGTCGGCGTGGACCTGATCTCCCCGTCCAACAACCACGACATTTATTCCATTGAGGACCTCGCCCAGTTCATCGAAGAGCTGAAGACGAGCAATCCGCGCGTCAAGGTGGCGGTCAAGATTCCCGTCGTGCCGGGCATCGGCGTGATCGCGGTCGGCGTGGCCAAGGCCAATGCGGACATCATCAACATCACCGGCTACGATGGCGGCACGGGTGCGGCGCGCCAGCACTCGCTCAAGTATGTCGGGCTTCCCGCCGAAATCGGCGTGGTCGAGGCGCACGCCGCCTTGCTCAGGGCCGGCCTGCGCGAGCGGGTCGAAATCTGGTGCGACGGCGGCATGAAGAGCGGCACAGACGTGGTCAAGATGGTGCTCCTGGGCGCGAACCGGGTCGGCTTCGGCACGATGGCGATGGTGGCCATCGGCTGTACCATCTGCCGCAAGTGCCAGACCGATACCTGTCACGTGGGCATCACCACGCAGGTCGAAACGCGCGAGCAGGCCATCGCACACGGGCTGAAAGCCTTCGAGCCGCAGGTGTACGAGGACGCCGTCGATCAGCTCGTGCAGTTGTTCGGCGCGATTGCCCAGGAAGCCCAGCTGGTCACGGCGCAGTTGGGTTACACGCGCCTTCAGGACCTCGTCGGGCGGGCGGACCTGTTGGACCAGGCCTGCCTGACCGAGCAACTGGACATGACGCCGCTCTTGCAGGTCGCGCCGCGCCCGGAGCGCCCGGCGGTTGGCCGCACCATTGGCCGCGCCCTGCGCCGTCCGCGCAACCACCTGACCGAGATCATCAGCGATCTCGTCGTGCGCGCCATCGAGGAAGAGGAAGACGTCATCACCTACGAGGACAGCGAGGCGATCAGCATCGACCGGGCCGTCGGGACGCACCTCGTCGGCGCGCTGGTGCGGCGTTACGGCTTCGCGAACGGCAATGCGCTGGGCCATGCCGGCCACGATGCAGCCTGGCGGGCGGGCATCGCGGGCGGCCACGACGGGCACGCGGTGAGCGCACACAGTCCGCACAACCACAGCCAGAACGGAAACAAACGTCCGCGCACCATCCGGCTCAACTTCAACGGCTCGGCAGTGCCCGGCAACGGGCTGGCGGCCTTCCACGGCGGTGATGTGGAAGTCGTGGTCGAGGGCGGCTCGCAGGATGGCATGGGCAAGTGTGCGCTGGGCGGGCGCGTGGCCGTCCTGAAGGGCATGAATCACAAGGGCGTGCGCATCGGCGGCGGCGTGGGCAAGAGCTTCGCGTACGGCGCGCAGCGTGGCCAGTTCTTCATCCAGGGCAGCGCAGACAGCCGGGCGGGCGTGCGCCTCTCCGGTGCGGACCTCGTCATCGGCGGTGAAATCACCGAGCGCATCCGGGACGAGGACGGCTTCCTTGCCTCGCGCGCCAATGTGAAGGGCTTCGCCTTCGAGTACATGACGGCGGGGCGCGCTGTGGTGCTGGGCGATCCCGGCCCCTGGATCTGCAGCGGCATGACCGGCGGCGTCGTGTACATCCGCCTGCGCCCGGAGCTTGGCTTTGACGAGGCAGCCATCAAACGGCGGCTGGCGAAGGGCGCAAACGTCAAAGTGCTGCCCGTCGGGCCGAGCGACGAGGCGAACCTGCACGATCTGCTGTGCGCCTATCGTGAAGCGCTGGCCGACGCCAACCAGCACGCCGAAGCGCGCCGCATCGACGATATTCTCATGCGCTGGGACAAAGAATTTCTGCGCGTCGTGCCGGCCAACCTGCAGGTCGATCAGACCATCGCGACGGAATAAGCCGCGCCAGACCGGGAATAGAAACGGCGGACGAGGCAGGCCTCGTCCCTACGGGTCGGGTATCGGGAAGGTCGGGGCGGACGAGGCAGGCCTCGTCCCTACGGGGTGTTCATAGTGACAACGCCTGCGTTGTCCGCTCCCTGTTCCGCACCCCAGGATGCCCCGCACGGCAGCCCCGTTACGTAGGGACAACGCCTGCGTTGTCCGCTCCCCGTTTTACACGCCCAACCGCGCCAGCGTCGTGATGGATGTTGCCGGCGACAATTCCTGGTAGGCCACAACCGGCACGTCGGCGCGCTCCGGGTGAATCGCCTCACGCAGGGCAGGGCGCGCTTCGAGCGTGGTGAGCAGCACAGGCCGGACTGGCCCCGCCGCCGCCAGTTCGCGCCGCAGCCTGTCCAGCAGCGCCCGCCGCTCTTCTTCGGTGAGCAACCCTGCCGCCGCCCGCGTTTCGATCTCCGGCGTTACCACGAAGGCGCTCAGCGCCATCTGCCCCGCCGTCAGCCGGTACGTCATCATACGTTGCAGCGCGCGGCGCACGTAGGCGAGCAACAGCGCCGGATCACGCGGCGTGGGCGGCGGCGCGGAGAGTTGAACGCGCTCGTCCACGGCAATCTGCCCGCTGCCCACGACGACGTAATCCGCGTTCAGGACCGCCTCGACAATGGGCCGCGCGTCGCGGATGGAGACGCCTTCGGCAGCCAGCGCCCGCAGCACGCGCGTGAAGTCGCCCGGCGGCGTGCATTCCCGCAGCGCGGCGACCGGGACCGGCGCAGCCAGATGCACCTGTTCCAACAGGCCATTCGCCAGCTTCAAATCGACAAAATCGGCGGCGTGCGCGCGCAACACCATGCTCAGGCGCATGATCAGGTAGCCGAGCGGCGTGTAAACCTGCAACGGAGCCGCCGCAGCCTGTGGCAGGTCCTCGCGGGCGACGAGCGAGCCGGGTAG
>JADZBY010000247.1 GCA_020851855.1 Anaerolineae bacterium | reverse complement strand
GTGCCCGTCGCTCACCGAGAGCGAGATGGTGAACATCGGCGCGGCCAGCAGCATCACGCCCAGCGCCGCCCACTGAAAAGCGTACATGATGTCGCCCTGCCGCAGCGCCAGCGCGATGAATTGCGGCCCGATGACCGCGCCTACGCCGAAGAAGACATTGAGCAGGTTCAACGCAGCGCTGGCGCGGGCCGGATTCAGCGTGGCCACGACCACGTTCGGGCTGACGTCGAGCGCTGCATAACCGAAGCCAAGCAGCAGTGCGCCCACGAGCGCCGCAGGCAGGCTTTGCGCTGTGCTGATCACCAGCAGGCCCACGCCGAGCAAGAGCGCCCCGCCGCTGAGCAGGTAGCGGGCGTTGATGCGGTCCAGGATGCGCCCGGCGATGACTACGCCGACGGCCACCCCGGCAAATTGCATGGTCGGGAAGATGCCGCCCTGCTCCAGCGGGATGCCGAAGCGGGCGGTCAGGCTCTGGATGGCCGGGCCGAGCAATGTCCCGGCCAGGCCGAGCAGGAGAAAGGTCACGTACAGGATCAGGGACGCCCGGCGGGCAAAGGCCGTGCCGACGTGTTGGTTCAGGATGGGTTGGGAGCGTTCAGTCGTTCGTTCAGCCATGTCTCCGCCAGGGCGATCTGGCCCCGCACCGCGTCGGGAGCCGTGCCGCCGAAGTTATTCCGCTTCGCCACCGAGGCTGCAAAGTCAAAGACCGCGCGCACATCGTCGCCAAACACCGGGCTGATGCGCCGGTACTCGTCCAGCGGCAGCGCAGAGAGCGGGACATTGCTCTCCAGCGCCCGCCGCACCACCCGCCCGACCAGCCCGTGCGCTTCGCGGAAAGGCACACCGCGCGCCACGAGATGATCGGCCAGATCGGTGGCCAGCATCCCCTCGTCGAGCGCCGCGCGCATCCGGTCCGGGTCAAAGCGCAGCGTCTCCACCACGCCGATCAGGGCCGGGAGCAGCGTTTCGAGCGTGTCCGCCGAGTCAAACAGCGGCTCTTTGTCCTCTTGCAGGTCCTTATTGTACCCCGTCGGCAGGCCCTTGAGCGTATTGAGCAGCCCGGCCAGATGCCCGGCCACGCGCCCCGCCTTGCCGCGCGCTAATTCGAGCACGTCCGGGTTCTGCTTCTGCGGCATCAGGCTGGAGCCGGTGGTGAAACGCTCGTCCAGCAGGATGAAGCCGTACTGCGGGCTGCTGAACAGGATCACGTCCTCGGCAAAGCGGCTGAGGTGGACCATCATCAGCGAGGCGACGTACAGGAATCCGGCCACGAAATCGCGGTCGGCGACGGCGTCCAGGCTGTTCGGGCTGACGCGCACGAAGCCCATCTCGGCGGCGAGCGCCTGCCGGTCAATCGCGTAGGGCGTGCCGGCCAGCGCGCCCGATCCGAGCGGGCTGGTGAGCGTGGCGTCTCTCGTGGCCGTCCAGCGCGTCGCATCGCGGGCCAGCATCCAGAACGTGCTCATCAGCCAGTGGGCGGCGGTGACGGGCTGCGCGGCGCGCACGTGCGTGTAGCCCGGCATCAGCGTCTCGATGTGCCCTTTGGCCTGCTCGATCAGCGCGCGCTGCAGGGCGTACACCAGCGCGACGATGCGGTCAATGGCCGCCGCCTGCCAGTGACGCAGATCGGCGGCGACCTGATCGTTGCGGCTGCGCCCGGTGTGCAGTTTGCCCGCGACCGGGCCGATGATCTCGCCCAGCCGCCGCTCGACCGCCGTGTGGATGTCCTCGTCGCCGGGCGCAGGCCGGAACTCGCCGCGCTCGAACTCGGCGCGCACCTGATCCAGCCCGGCGGTGATGGCGTCCGCCTCGTCGGCGGTCAGGACGCCCGCGCCGACCAGCGCCCGCGCATAGGCCGCACTGCACGCGATGTCGCTGGCGTACAGGCGTCGGTCAAAGGGCAGGCTGTCGTTCAGGCGGCGCAGCGATTCCGCCGCCGCCTGCTCATAGCGCCCCGCCCACAGGGTGTTGTTGCTCAAGATGGATGCCCTCGTGTTGCTCGGTTTGTGGCGAAAGGGCCTCACCTGCACGGCGGGCGGCTCGCGAGCCGCCCCTACAAGCGACCTGTAGGGGCGCGTCGCGACGCGCCCGCTTCGCGCCCGCTTGCATGACGCCATTCCCCACTCTACCGGACCCGGTAACGCGGGGCCGTAGGTGAGGGTTCACGTCCTGTAATGCCCATTGATGCTCACGTAGTCGTGGCTCAGGTCGCAGGTCCAGATCGTCGCGCCTGCGTCGCCCTGACCCAGGTCCAGCCGCACGCGCACCTCGGCCTGGGCCGCGATCTGGTTGGCGCGCGCCTCGTCATAGGCAAGCGGCGTCCCGGCGGCGACCAGTTGCAGGTTATCGTACCACAGCGCCAGCCGGTCCGGGTCGATCTCGACGCCCGCGCGCCCGGCGGCGGCCAGGATACGGCCCCAGTTGGCGTCGCCGCCGTAAAAAGCCGTCTTGACCAGCGGCGACGTGGCGATGGTATTGCCGATCTGGCGCGCTTCGCCTGCATTGCGCGCGCCCACGATGTG
>JADZBY010000246.1 GCA_020851855.1 Anaerolineae bacterium | reverse complement strand
TTCGACCGGGACGCGCGGCGCGGACTGCGCCGAAGCGCCGTCATCCGTCGCCGTATTCTGCCTGGAACCGTCTCTGGTGCTCATCGCGCTCACCCTTGCAGCACAGACCGCCCGCCTCTACAATTCCTGGCAATCAACCGTCCGGTGAGATTGCCGAGGATACATCACCATGCCCGTCTACGAATACTTCTGCCGCGCCTGCCACACGAAGTATGACAAGTTGCGCCCGATGGCCGATGCGGATGCGCCCGTCGCCTGCCCGGAATGCGGTGCGCAGAACAGCGTGCGCGCCCTGTCCCTGATCGCCGCGCACGTCGATTCGGACGCGGCGCTCGGCGTAGGCGATCATCACGCCGAACACGCCCATTCGCACGGCGGCGGTTGCGGCTGCGGCGGGGCGTGCGCCTGCGGGCGACATTCGCTGAATTAGGGCGCATTCGCGGGCGCGTCGCGACGCGCCCCTACATCAAGATAGATGCGTAGGGGTGGCTCGCGAGCCGCCCCTAAACGCGCTTTCCGCCTCGCTCATCCGTACAAAAAGGGCCGCCGGTCCTGCAAGATCGGCATCCGCTCGCGGGTCAGGTCCGACTGCGCCGTGTCGATCTTGACCGTCAGCAGCGTTTCGTCGCCGCCCGCCTCGACCACCAGATCGCCCCACGGGTCAACAAGCATCGAGTGCCCACCATAGACCGTGCCGTTGTACTCGCCCACCCGGTTGACGGCAACGACAAAATACTGGTTCTCGATGGCGCGGGCCTGGATCAGCGTGCGCCAGTGATTGAGGCGCTCTGCCGGCCACTGCGAAGGCAGCACCAGCACGCGCGCGCCGTCCACCGCGTAGCGCCGCAGCAATTCCGGGAAACGCAGGTCATAGCAGATGGCGATAGCCGTCGTGCCCCACGGCAAATCCACGCTCAGGGGCGCTTCGCCGCCGGTCAGGTATTGCGGCTCGCCCATCGGCCCGAACAGGTGAATCTTGCGATATGCGCCCATGACGCCCGCGCGCGGCGAAAACACGGCGGCGGTGTTGTAAATGCCCACGCCGCGCTTTTCGAGCATCGAGCCGAGGATGTGAATGCTCGCCGTGCGCGCCAGGGCGGCGACCTGCGCAAACAGCCCGCTGGCCAGCGCGCTGGCGACTTCCTTCGCGTGCTCAAGCTGGTAGCCGTTGTCCCACAGCTCCGGGAACACGACGAGATCAGAGCCTCGCCGGGCCGCTTCCTGGGTCATCTCTTGCATGACGGACCAGTTCTTGCGCGGATCGCCGTCTTTGACATTCATCTGGGCGAGACTGACGGTTAAGATGGGCATCAGACCACCTCTCAATAATCGGATTCTACACCGTGAGCGACGTGCGCTCGTACCAAAAGGCTATCGCGTTCTCGACAATCTCATCGTTGGAGAGCCGCGTTGTGTCCAGCGTTCTCAGGCCCGCAATCTGGTGAATCTGCCGCTCGCGCCGCACCTGATTGATGGCGGCGGCCCGCACGCGCGGGTCGTGAAAGCGCGCGCCCGGGCTGGCGTGCAGCCGCCGCAGGATTTCGTCCAGGCGGCAGGTGAGCACCAGCGCCGGGCCGCTGTTCAAGAGGCGCTCGCGGTTCGTCGCGTCGAGCAGCGTCGGGCCGCTGACGGAGATCACGGCGCTCCGGCGCAAGGAAAACTCGCGGCACAGGTCCGTTTCGAGCGCCTTCAGCCGCGCTTCGCCAAACAACTGCCGCACCTGGTCCGAGGTCATGCCCTCGCGGATGTTCAGTTCGCTTTCAAGGTCCACGAACTCAACGCCGACGCGCGCGGCGATGGGGCGCCCGATCCCGATTTTACCCACGCCCATGTAGCCGGTCAGGATCAGGTTGTGGTAGGGCGGGGCCGAAGGGCGGCTCGTGATGCTCGCGGCGCTCATAGGCTGGTCCGCGTGGTGGATGTATCTTCCACCTCGGCGGACGCCGTGCGCCGCCAGCCGGGATACCACAGGTCGAGCAGCGGCAGCATTTCCCACAGCGTATCGACAATGCCATCCGGTGGGCGGTAGCCGTTGCCGTTAAAATCGGCCAGCGGGCGCGAGGCGATACGCCGCAGGACGCCGCGCATCCCCGCGTTTTGCGCCCCGACAATGTCCGCATCCAGGTTGTCGCCCACGAACACCGCTTCCTGAGACGACACGCCCAGGCAATTGAGCGCGGTCTGGAAGATGGCCGGGTGCGGCTTCAGGTAGCCCGTATCCACGGCGGCAAAGCGGCACGGCGAGAAATACGGCAGCAGGCCGAGCGTCTCCAATTCGCGGTCGCGCAGGCGCATCGGGATCGAGGCGTTCGTCACCAGCCCAACGGCGACGTCGTTCTCGCGCAAAATCTGAAGCACGTCGGGCACATCCGGGAAGACCGTCACGCCCGCCATCGGCTCCCAGAAATAGGCATCCAGGCAGGCGTCCAGATCAATGCGCTCCGGCGGCAGCCCGGCGTCAATCAGGGCGCGCTCCAGCGCCAGGGCGTGGCTCGGCGCGCGCAGTGTGCGCTCGGCTTCCATCCACCCGGCGCGCGCATATTCGTGCACGCTGTCAAAAAAATGCTCCGGCTCCACGTTGAGCGGCTGCACGGTGCGGCCCACGAAATCGAGCACGCGGCTCAGGTGGCGGCGCTCGTGCTCGTGCCAATCCACGAGGCGAGTGCTCCAGTCCAGCAGCGTATCATCCATGTCGAAAAGAACGGCCTTGAGTTTCGCAGTCATGAGTCCTGGTTGGGGATGGCTTTCACCAGCTAACGTGGTTGCGGACTGTAGCACTGCAAACGGGGATGCGCAACCACAACGCACCCCCGTCGCCATGCGGGATCACGGTGATTTCTGTGTGCCCGCCCCATCCGGGCAGCGGCATCACAGTTTCATTCGGATTTCCGGTTTCAGCTTGACGGCGTGGCCGTCGGCTCCGTCGTCGGCTCGGCGGTTGGCTCCGCCGTGGGCGCGGCAGTGGCGTCCATCGTCGGCTCCGTCGTCGGCGCAGCCGTCGCTTCGGCGGTGGCTTGCGCCGTCGGTTCTGCCGGGGCGGGCGTCGCCGCCGTCGCGCCCAGTTCGGCAAAGCGCTGCAAGACGATCTCGCGCGCCGCCTCAAAGCTGGCCGCATCCAGCCCGCTCAGGCCCTGGTTGCCCAGGACGGCGAGTGCATCGTCGCCCAGCAGATACCAGACATACGCGCGCACTTCGGGCCGTTCGAAGCTGGCCGTGTTGAAGACCAGCGACAGCGGCGCGGACAGCGCGTACGAGCCGTCGGCAAGCGTCTCCGGCGTCGGCTCGACACAGCCGTTGCCCGCATCGATGGCGGCAGCGCGCACGTTGGCCTGCGTCCTGGCAAGGTCGGCGAAGCTCATGAACGTCACGCCGCCCTCGACGTTGCCCACGGCAGCGGCGCGGTACAGCGGATCGTCGTTTTCGGTCGCGTCGGTGCGGCGCGGCGGCGCGATCTGGTCGCCGGCCACGCGCGAGAGCAGGAAATCGGTGTCGCTGTTGCCCGCGCGCGGCGTGATGGCCAGCAGCGCCGTATCCGGGAAGCTGGCGTCGACCTCGGCCCACGTCGCCGGCTTCGTCGCCTGGCTGAAGATGGTCCGCACCTGGTCGGTGGTCAGGCACGCGGCAACGTCCGCGCCGCCGTTCACCACCACGACGAGCGCCTTGTAGCCCACCGGCGTTTCGAGCGTCTGAATCCCGGCGCTCTGGCACGCTTCGGCTTCGGCGTCGGTCATGGCGCGCGTGGCCCCGATGGCGTCGGCATTGCCCGCGCACAGGTCACGATAGCCCGCCTCGTCGCCAAAGGCGCTCGCGCTGAGCGCCACGTTCGCATAACGCGGCGTGAATGTGTCGTTAATGGCGCGCAGCACACCAAAGGCCACCGACGAGCCGGTGATGCGAATCGAGCCGGCCACATCGGCGGGCACTTCCACCGCACGGATCAGGCTGAAGGTGCGGCCCGTGCGTCCCTCGGTCAGGTAGCTCCGGTCGCGGTCATAGACGACGGACGACGCATTCGTATAACCGCTGGTGCGCACCGTGCGGCGGCCTTCCGCGCCCACCACGTAGCTCAGGAAGCCGCTGACTTCCGGGCGTTCCAGGCTGGCGGCGTTCACGTACAACATGAGCGACTCGGCCAACGGATAGCGGCCCTCGTCCAGGTTCGCCACCGTCGCCTCGATGCACACGCCGTCTTTGTTGATCTGCAGGTCTTTGATCTGCTGCTGGTCGGTGTTCACCTGGCTCAGC
>JADZBY010000245.1 GCA_020851855.1 Anaerolineae bacterium | reverse complement strand
GCGCGCGACGCAGACGCCGACGGGCGGCGATGAGTGAGGACGAGGCGCGTATGAAGAACCGGACGCTGCCGCGCCGTCTGCCTTCGTGGGGCGAGTACCGAAACAGCATCGGCTGGATGCTAACGCTCGTGGTGGTAGCGCTGGCCGTCGCGCCGATGACCATCGTGACCTCGCTCGTCATTGATCAGGCCGATAGCCAGGCCCGCCACCACGCCGCCGCGCACCTGGAATCTGTCGCGGAGATCAAACGCAGCGAGACTCAGGCATGGTTGAACCACCAGGCGACCATCTTGTCCGTGATTCTTGCCGATCCGGCGGAGAGCCAGGCGGCGTATCGTGTCCTGACGCGGCAGGCATCCGAGGCCGAATCGGCGGCGTTCCGGACCGTGCTTGAAGGGCAGCTCGATGCACAAACGGCCTTTGGTGAGCTGTTCCTGTACGGCACGGACGGGCGCATCGTGCTGTCCACGACAGACCGGCAGATCGGGAAGATCGTCGCCGGCCAGCCGTATTTCGCGCCGAGCCTGTCGGCGCTGCACATCCAGCCCCCGTACTATGAGGTGTTTACCGGGGACCTGAATGTCGTCATCTCCAGGCCGGTTCACCGCCCCAGCGGCAGCCTGGTGGGCGTTCTTGCCGGGCGTCTCAAGCTCGATGAACTCAGCCGCATGATGTTGCAACGCACCGGCCTGGGTGCAACCGGCGAAACGTATCTGGTCAGCGCGCAGAGCAATTACCTGGTCACCAACAGCCGTTTCGAAGGTTATCCGGCGAGCCGGGCCTACCATAGCCAGGGCATTGATCGGGCGCTGGATGGCAACGACGGCACAGGCATCTACGAAGACTATCGCGGCGTCGAGGTGGTCGGGGCCTATCGCTGGCTGCCAGAGTTACAAAGCGCCCTTCTCGCGGAGATGAACGTGTCCGAGGCGCTGGCCGAGTCGTATCACATGCGCGCCATAACGGGCCGTCTCGTTTTCCTCGCTTCTGCCGGGGCGATCATCATCGGCCTGCTCGTCACGCTGCGCATTGCCCGGCCCATCATGGCGCTGCGCACAGCGGCGGTGGCCATCGCGGCGGGCGATTACGCCCGGCGGGCGCGCGTCAGGCGGCACGACGAGGTCGGGCAACTGGCCATGGCCTTCAACACCATGACCCAGCGCCTCGTGCAGACCATTGGCGAGCTGAACGGCCACGTGCGCCGCGTGAACCAGATGAACCTCAATCTGGAGTCCAAGACGCTTCAGCTTCACGAGGCGAACCAGGCCCTTGAACAGCAGATCCGCGAGCGGCAGGCCGCCGACGAGTCGCTGACGGCAGAGCGCAACCTGTTGCGCACGCTGATCGACAATCTGCCGCACCAGATTTACGCCAGAGACACCCGCGGGCGCTTCACCGTGAGCAACCGGGCGCACAGCCAGGCGCTGGGCCTTGAGTCGCCGCTCGCCATGACCGGCAAATGGGAGCCTGACTTGCGCCCGGATGGCCGAACGGGCCGGTGCGTCGTGCGCGACATGGACGTGCTGCGCACGGGCCAGGCGCTGCTCAGTCAGGAAGAGCGGGCGCAGGGCAAAGCGGGCGGCGACGTGTGGCTGTCCATCAGCGTGATTCCCATCCGCGACAGCCGCGACCAGGTGACCGGCCTGGTCGGGATCAAGATCGACATCACCGAGCGCAAGCGGGTCGAAGAGATGCTGCGCACCGCCTTCGAGCATGAGAAGGCCATGAACGAGCTAAAGACGCGCTTCAGCTCGATGGTGTCGCACGAGTTCCGCAATCCGCTGGCGACGATCCTATCCTCAAGCGAATCGCTCCGGTACTACGGCGACCGCATGGGCGAGCAGCGCAAGGCAGAACACTTCGAGAAGATCGACGAGCAGGTCAGAAACCTGGTCGGAATGCTCGATGAAATCCTGGCCATCAGCAAGGCGCAATCGCTGGGTATGGAGCTGCACCCCGCGCTCCTGGACCTGGACGCGCACTGCCGGCAGATCATCGGCGAGATGGGACAGGTGGCCCAGGGAAAATGCACCATCGAGTATGCGTGCCAGGGCGATTGCCGCCAGGTCGTCGCTGACGAGAAGCTGATGATGCAGATCATCCGCAACCTGCTGACAAACGCCATCAAATACTCGCCGTCCGGCGAGGCGGTGCGCCTGACGCTGGCCTGCCACGCGGGCAACGTGATCCTCACCGTCTCGGACCGGGGCATCGGCATCCCCGAAGCGGATCAGCAGCATTTGTTCCAGGCCTTCTTTCGCGGCTCGAATGTCGTCAGCATGCCCGGAACCGGCCTGGGCCTGGTCATCGTCAAAGAGTGTGTGGACGCCCACGCCGGCTCCATCTCGTTCGAAAGCACGCCGGGAGTCGGCACGACGTTCACCGTGACCTTGCCCATCCTGCCCTTGCCCAATCTGCTCCCGGAATCGACGCCGACGCTCGCCTGAACGCTTCGCGCGAATCGTAATTTGTGACCAAACCGTCATAATTACTGGCGCAGAACACCCGCCGCCGTCATACTCCCGTCACGCCCGGCGCGTATCCTGAAAACGGACGAGGAATCACCGCCCAGGAGAATTGCCTATGGCCGTCAGCCGCCGCGCTTTCCTGAAAGTGTCCGGGCTGGCCGCGCTCGGCGTGGGATTGGCCGCGCCGTTGCGCTGGGCCGGCGTGCGCCCCACGTATGCCGCCGAGGTCGCGCCCACGCTCCACGTGTTGAACCGGCTCACCTTCGGCCCGCGCCCGGAAGACGTGGCGCGCATCGAGGCGATGGGCATCGAGGCCTACATCGACTGGCAGCTCGCGCCGGACGACATCCCCGATCCGGTCCTCGACGCCTTCCTGGCCGAACACGATTACGCCACCCTCGACTACAACGCGCTGGCCGTGCGCGGCGAGAGCGACGACATGGTCGAGGCCATGCTCATGTACACACGCCTGGTGCGCGCCGCCTTCAGCGAGCGGCAGCTTTTTGAGCTGATGGTCGAGTTCTGGACCGACCATTTCAACGTGCCCTTTGGCGATCTGACCGTCGAGAAGGCTATCGATGACCGCGACGTGATCCGGCGGCACGCGCTGGGCCGTTTTCGCGATCTGCTCTTCGCCTCGGCGCACAGCCCGGCCATGCTCTATTACCTGAACCAGGATACGAGCACTGCCGAGCACCCCAACGAGAACTATGCCCGCGAGGTGATGGAGCTGCACACGCTCGGCGTGGATGGCGGCTACACGGAGCAAGACGTCAAAGAGGTGGCGCGCGCGCTGACCGGCTGGACGGTGCGCGAAGGCGCGCCGGGCCGCTTCTTCTTCAACGCCGACGATCACGATACGGGCGAAAAGACAGTGCTCGGCAAGCGGCTCGCCGCCGGGCGTGGCATCGAAGACGGCCTCGACGTGCTCGATCTGCTGGCCGAGCATCCATCGACGGCGCGCTATATCTCAAAGAAGCTGTGCCGCCGCTTTGTGAGCGACGATCCGCCGCAGGGCATCGTTGACAGTACAACCGGCGTCTTCAGCGCGACGGGCGGCGACATCCGGGCCGTCATGCGCCACATCCTCACCTCGCCCGACTTCATGGCCGCGCCGCTTCAGAAGTTCCGCCGCCCCATCGACTTCATGGCTGCCGCCTACCGCGCCGTACAGCCCGAAGTGGATGACGTGTGGATTCCGCTGGGTGGGCTGTATGAGATGGGCCAGCCGCCTTTCCACTGGCATCCGCCGGACGGTTATCCCGACGTGGCTCCGGTGTGGGTGAACACGAACGGCTTGCTGGCGCGCTGGAATGCTGCCATGTTCGTAGCCATCGCGGCGCACGGCTGGATCGACACCTTCCGCGTCAACCTGGATGCGCTCGTCGGGCCGGCGGACACGGCGGCAGAGCTGGTCGATGCGACCATCGCCCACGTCTTCCCCGGCGCGACGCTAGACGAGGCGGACCGCCAGATGCTCGTCCGGTTTGTGTCCGACGGCGCAGGGCCAAAGATGCCCGTGTCGGACGATGTACGCGCGGACCGGCTGCCGACCCTGTTCGGGCTGCTGCTGGCGTCGCCCTATTTCCAGTGGCACTAGTACCACAACCGGGAAAGAATACCCCCTAACCCTGCCCTTCCCCCCGTGAAGAGGGGAAGGGAAAAACCCGGCTTTGTAAGCCCCTCCCTCTTCATGGGGGAGGGGTTGGGGTGGGGGAAACAACCCGGAATCATCACCGAGTGGATGTACTAGGGTGTGTCTGCAAAGCCCGTTTTCGTGTTGACCCTCACTCCCCCGGCCCCTCTCTCCCTCAGGGCGAGAGGGGAGAAAAAGCGGGAATCCTGGGTTTCCGCACCCCTCTCCATGAGGGAGAG
>JADZBY010000244.1 GCA_020851855.1 Anaerolineae bacterium | reverse complement strand
CGCTCGCTGACGCTGAACGGCGCGCCGGTCGAGGGCGGCGTCATCCCCGCGGCGCGGTTGGTCGAGGGCGACAATCTCGTCGTGGCGCGGATGGGGTGAGGACAACCGCCTCACTCCCCAAGCCGGATATGGTACACCGTCAGCGCGCCGTCGGAGAGGTCCCAGTGCGCGGCCACGTCCGGCCCGTAGCGCGCGACGATGGCTGCCACCGCGTCCGACTCGGCAGGGCCGGTGCGCGGTGTGAGATTCACGATCAGCCACGCGCCGCGCCACTGTCTTGCCAGCGCGTCGAGCGGCGCGCGCCGAAAGCCCATCACAGCCTGCGTCCGCTCCGTGAGCGTCTGGTCAAGGTCGGCGGCGTCCGGGTGCACGTAGAGGGGCAGGTCGGGCAGGTAGTAGCCCAGGCTAATCGCCGTGTGCAGGCCGGTGAAGTACACGATCTCGCCGGGCTGCGCGGCCTGCGCCACGAACGCCGCCCGGTCGCGCAGGTTTTCGCGCGGGAAGACCGGGAAAAAGTGGGCCACGACGCCCGCCGCGACTGCGGGGACGAGCACGGCCAACATCGCGCGGCGGTTGGGGCGGCTCGACCGCGCCAGCCAGTGCGCCCACAAGAGCGGAATCAGCATGGCGCTGGGCAGCAGGGCGCGCGGCAAAAAGAGCGGACGCCATAACCACGAAATGAGCGCGAGCAACAGCGGCGGCGCGATGAGACAGGCCAGCACGAGCTGCCCTTCCCGCGTCCGCAACCAGCCCCGCGCGGCAATCAGCCCGCCCACGATGGCCACACTCGCCGCGCCGTATACCTGAAGCTGGATGGCCGGGTGCATCCGCCAGCCCAGCGTCATGCCCATCAGCGGCAGCAGCACATCGGTGAGCGTCGGCGCTTGCACCCAGTACCCATCCGCCACGCTGCGCGCCTGGGGGATGATCACTGCCGCGGCCCAGGGCAGCCACGCCAGCCCGATGGCCGTCAGCGCGGCCAGCGCGGGCCAAATCCGCCGCCGGTGTTGGAAAAGGGCCGCGCCGCCCAACGCGGCAAGGTACACAACCGCCAAATTCTGCGTATAGAGCGCGCCGATGCCGCCCAGGACGAACAACAGCCAGCGTTCGCGCAGCAGGCCGTACAGGCTGAGCAGCACAAAAGCCGCCAGCATGGGGTACATGCGCGCATCCTGGCTGTAATACAGGCTGGCGGGGAGAAAAGCGGCGAAGAGGCCCGCCCCAAGCGCGGCGGCCCGGCAGAAAGGCAGCGCGCGGGCGATACGCCATACGAGCCACACGCCGAACACGCCGAACAACGCGGCGGGCAGTCGCAGTGCGGCTTCAGAAGGGCCAAGCACGCCCACCGCGACGCGCTCCACGACGTACCAGAGCGGCGGATGCACGTCGCCGGCGATGGCCTGACCCATCGCGCCCCAGTCGAGCCGCCCGACGAGCCACGCCGTGAACGCCTCGTCGTACCACAGCGACTCCGCGCCCAGGCCAAGCAGCCGGACGCCCGCCGCCAGCGCGACGAGGATCAGGCCGATCTGCCCATCCGGGAGACGGCGCAGCGCCCGGAGCCGCGCCCGGATCACGACAGGCTCCACAGCAGGCCGGCCACGAAGGCGATCCACCAGCCGAGCACCAGCCCGGCCCGCACCGCGCCGGCCAGCTTCGGACCCAGGCGGGCCGGTTTGTCCGTCGCGCTCATCCCCGTTTTTCGGCGGCGGCTTCCAGCGCGGCGGTTACCTTTCGCAAGCCGGACTCAACGTCCGCGCCGAGGTCCACGCGCACGATGCGCCGCCCGCGCGCGCGCATGGCTTCCAGGTCGCCGATGGCTTCGGCGCGCTTCAACGCCCGGAAGCCGAACGGCATCCCCGGGATGGCCAAGTCAAAGTCGTTGTTGGCCGTGAAGAGGATGAACACGCCCGTATTCGGCCCGCCACGGTGCAACTGGCTGGACGAATGCAGCGAGCGCGGCCCGTAACCGAGCGTCACGGCGCGCTTCAGGATGTGCCGGATGCGCGCGCGAATGCCTTCCAGCGCGGCGACGATCTCCGGGTGCGGCGGGACGTAGGCGAGCAAACACACGTAGTCGCCGGAGCGCGCCAGGCTGAGGAACGCGGCCAGTTTGCCCGAAAGCGGCGTGGTCTGGTAGTCGTGCTCGCCCTGAAGCTGTTCCAGCAGGCTGTCCAGGCTGGCATCGGCGTACAGCGCCACGTCTTCTTCGATGAGCACAGGCGTTTCGTCGGGCAGCGGCGGCGATTCCGGGGCGGCGAACAGCTCGACCAGTCGCCCGGTCGCTTCTTTGCCCTCGGCCACATTCGGCTCTTCAAAGGGATTGATCTGCATGAGCGCGCCCGCGATGGCCGTGGCGAACATCCAGCGGTAGAACTCCGCGCCCACGTCGCGGCGGTCGCGTAATTCGATGGAGACGACGGGATGCCCGGCCTGCTGCAAGCGGCGGATACCTTCGTCCAGGTCGTCGGCGGAGCCGTCCAGCCGCAGGTAGATGATCACGCGGTCATCGTCGTACTGGAAGGGCGTGCCGAGCGTCTCCCCGATGACGGGCACGATGCCTTTGCCCTCTTTGCCGGTGCTGGCCGCGACGAGCTGCTCGATCCAGCTTGCCAGCGGCGTGATCTCCGGGCTGGTGATGAGCGTCAGCTTGTCGCGGCCCTGGGCGGCGAGCACGGCCAGCACCGTGCCCAGCCACAGGCCCGGATTGTTGCCCTCGGCCACGTTCGGGCTGCACGCCTGCTGCATCTCCCGGCCCGCATCCAGCACGCCCTCGACATCCACGCCGACGAGCGCCGCCGGGGCCAATCCGAGGTAACTCAGCGCGGCGTAACGGCCATTCATATCCGGCGGGTTGAGGAAAATGCGCCGGAAGGCGAGCGCCTTCGCTTCGGATTCTTGCTCGGAGCCGGGATCGGTGATGGCGACGAAGTGCTCACCCGCCGTCTCGCCGAAGCGTTCGCGCGCCTTGCCGTAAAAATAGCGGGCCAATGCCAGCGTTTCGAGCGTCTTGCCGGTCTTTGAGGCGACGACGAACAGCGTGCGCGCCAGGTCAACCGTCGCTTCGATGCGCGCCACCGCCGCCGGGTCGGTGCTGTTCAGGACGAGCAATTGCGGGTAGCCGGGCTGCGGGCCGAATACCTCGGCCAGCGCCTGCGCCGCCAGCACGCTGCCGCCCATGCCCATCAGCACGACGTGCCGCCAGCCCGCCGCCTTCGAATCCTCGCGGGCGGCGCGCAGCGGGTCCCGGTCGATGCGGTCGCTGGCGGGCAGATCGAGCCAGCCGAGGCGTTCCACGATCAGGCGCTCGTGTTCGGCGGACGGCTTCCACAGCGTGTGGTCGCGGCGGGCAAGGCGGGCCATCGTCTCCGACTCGCGGTGGCGCTTCATGGCCGCTTCGACCTTTTCCTGGTACACGCCCAGGACCAACCGCTGCCGCTTGGCAAAGCCGGTGGCGAGCAACTGGCGCTTGCCCTCGATGCGCGCCAGGGTTTGCTGGTACAGGTCTTCGAGCATCTCTTCCGCATCGCCCTGAAGCTGCCGCCCGATCAT
>JADZBY010000243.1 GCA_020851855.1 Anaerolineae bacterium | reverse complement strand
CTGTTCCGCACGGTGTATTTTCTGCCCGTCGTCACGTCCACGGTGGCCGCGTCGATGGTCTGGACGTGGGTCTTTCAGCCGCGCTACGGGCTGGTGGGGAACGTGCTCGCGCCGTTTGGGCTGCGTGATACGGCGTGGCTGACCAGCCCGGACCTGGTGCTGATCCCCATCGCCGTGGTGACCATCTGGCAGCGCCTGGGCTTTGACATGGTGCTCTTTCTGGCCGGGCTGCAAAACATCCCGCCGGTGCTCTACGAGGCGGCGATCATCGACGGCGCGAACCGCTGGCAGCTTCTCCGGCGCGTCACGCTGCCCATGCTCTCGCCCACAACGTTTCTGGTGCTGGTGCTGAGCAGCATCAACGCCTTCCAGATCTTCGATCAGGTGTACATCATGACGTCGCGCACGGTGCGCGGCGGCGTGGATGGCAGCGCGACAACGCTCTCGTTCCTGCTGTACCAATCCGGCTTCGGGCGCTCGGAGTTCGGCTACGCTTCGGCGGTGGCGCTGGTGCTGTTCGTGATCACGCTCATCTTCACCCTGGTGCAGCTTCGGTTGCAGCGACGCTGGGTATATTACGAGGCGGGCCATGCCTGAAAACGGCGCTGACGGCGGCTCCACGCGCGAAGACTTCCGCCCCCAGGGAGTCGATCTCGGCCTGCCGCTGCGGCTGGTCAGCGTCGGCATCCTGGCCGTCGGCGCGGTGGTCATGATCCTGCCCTTCGTCTGGATGGTGTCCACCGCCTGCAAGCCGCCCACGGAGCTGAACCGGCTTCCCCTTCAGCTCATGCCCGAAAACATCTCGTGCGCAGATAACCTGAGCCGCCTGTACCGCACCAGCGAAGATTTCAACCGCTACCTGGTGAACACCGGGCTGATGACGCTGGGCCGCACACTCGGCCAATTGATCACCTGCTCGCTGGCGGCGTATGGTTTTGCGCGCTTCCGGTTTCCGGGCCGCGACCTGATCTTCGCGCTGTCTATCGCCTTGCTCATGGTCCCCTTTCAGGCCATCGTCATCCCGGAGTTTGCGCTGGTGCGAGGGCTGGGCTGGCGCAACACGTTCGCCGGGCTGATCGTGCCGGGCATTTTCAGCGCGTTTGCCATGTTCCTGTTGCGGCAGGCGTTCTTGCAAATCCCGCTGGAAATCGAAGAAGCGGCCATGCTGGACGGCGCGAATCCGCTGCAAATCCTGCGCCGCATCGTCTTGCCGCTTTCCGCCCCGGCGCTGGCCGCGTTCGCCGTGATCACGGTGCAGGCGGCGTGGAACGACTTCCTCTGGCCGCTGGTCATCGCCAATACGCCGGATACGCGCGTCGTGACCGTGGGCCTGAGCCTGCTCCAGGGCCAGCGCGACACGCCGTACAACCTGCTGATGATGGGCACGCTGCTGGCGACGATGCCCATGCTGATCATGTTCGTGGTGCTCCAGCGCTATTTCATCGAGGGCGTGACATCGGCGGGCGTGAAAGGCTGAGGCGCGGCCATGTCCCAGGCGAGCGGGCCAAGTCAGCGTGTGTACAACCTGTGGGCGCCAGTCTATGACCTCGTCTTCGGCGCTCTGATGGGGCGCGGGCGGCGGCGGGCAATTGCGCTGCTCGACTTGCAGCCCGGCGAGCGGCTGTTTGTGCCCGGCATCGGGACTGGCCTGGACTTGCCGAACCTGCCACCCGGCATTGAGGTGACGGGCGTCGAGATCAACCCGGCCATGCTCGCCAAAGCCCGCAAGAAAGCCCACGGCGCATCCGTGGCGCTGATCCGGGGCGATGCGCAGCGCACGGGCCTGCCAGATGGCAGTTTTGACGCGGCGCTTTTCAACCTGATCCTGTCCGTCGTGCCCGACGGCGCGGCGGCATTTCGCGAAGGCTGGCGGCTGCTGCGCGCTGGTGGGCGGGCGGCGATCTTCGACAAGTTCCTGCCCGAACAGGCCTCGCTGACGCGCGGGCGGCGGCTCATCGGCTGGTTCGCGGCGCGAGTCGGCACGGATGTGAACCGGCGGCTGGCCGATGTGCTGGCCGAGGCGCGGGATGTGCACATCACGCACGATGAACCGGACCTGTTCGGCGGTCAGTACCGTGTCTTTCGGCTGGAAAAGCGCGCCGAATAGCCTTTCGACGCGAAATGCGAGATACTAGACGCACCTTAGAGGCTGTTATGAACTCTAAGCCTCACCCCCTGGCCCCCTCTCCACGCGGCGTACCGCGTGGAGAGGGGGAACGGCGCGGCGGCAGGGCCGGCGAACTCCCCTCTCCAGGGCTGTCGGGGTCCCCTCTGGGGTGGCAGTCCTGGAGAGGGGCCGGGGGTGAGGTAAACGTGTTGGCTTCGCCTGTCCGGGCAATGTCCGACGTGCGAAGCGCATCACACGCTCTAATGTAGAGAAACAGGTTTAGAGGCTTTCAAAACATGCAGGCTTCCGCACAATCATCCGTGCACGTCGCGCCGCCCCGCCACTATTCGCCCTTTGCCCCGCTGACAGTCGCCACCCTGGTGGACATCGCCCGCAATCGCAGCGGATTCGAGCCGATTCAGCCCGGCCAGGGCCAGCGCATCGACGAGAGCGCCGCCTGGGTGGCCTCGACGATGGCCGGGCTGGAGTCGGGGGAAGGGCCGGCGCGCGCGTATTACGGCATCAATACCGGCTTTGGCGACAACGCGGGCCGTGCGGCGTTTTCTCAGCACGAGGACGCCGCCCGCCTGAGCCGCAACCTCTTGCTCAGCCATTCAACCGGCGTGGGCGATGCGCTGCCCTATGACGTGGTGCGCGCCGCGCTCGCCATCCGCATCGCCAGCCTGGCGCGTGGTTATTCGGGTGTGCGCCCGGTGGTGATCAATACCCTGATCGGGATGCTCAACGCGGGCGTATTTCCGGTCGTGCCGGCACAAGGCTCGCTCGGCGCAAGCGGCGATCTGGCCCCGCTGGCGCATCTCGTGCTGCCGCTCAGCGCGCCCCTGCCCGGCGAAGACCCGGCCACACCCGGCGCGACGGGATGGTGTTTCGTGAACGGCAAGCGCGTCACCGGCGCGGAAGCGATGCGCGCCGCCGGGCTGGAACCGGTCGTGCTCGGCGCGAAAGAGGGCGTGGCGCTCATCAACGGCACGGCCATCAGCGCGGCCATCGGGGCGCTGGCGCTCTTTGATGCGCGGCTGGTCGTCGAGGCGTCGCAGGCCGGGCTGGCGCTGTGTGTGGACGCCATGCGCGGCTTCCGGGACGCCTTTTTGCCGCACCACAACCGACTGCGCAGCGCCTATCAGGCCCAGGCGGCGGCCCGTGTGCTGGGCTATCTCGAAGGCAGCACGCTGGCGCGCGGCGCAATAGACGCCGACCTTGATCCCGCCGAAGGCCCGCCGCAGGACCCGTACTCCATCCGCTGCGCGCCTGCCGTGGTCGGGGCGGCCATGCGCGCCCTGGAGCATATCGAGGCCGTGCTGGGCGACGAATTGCTCGCCGTGACCGACAACCCGCTGATCTTCCCCGACGACGATCCCGACTCGCCGGACTACCTGCCGCGCCAGACAAAGATGATCAGCGGCAGCAACTTCCACGGCGAGCCGGTCGCGTTTGCCTGTGACTACCTGAGCACGGTCATGGTCGATCTGGCGGGCATTGCCGAGCGGCGCGTGTTCATGCTGAACGATGCGCGGCTGAGTCGCGGGCTGCCGCCCTTCCTCGTGGCCGAAGACGCGGCGCACGCCGGGCTGAACAACGGGCTGATGATGGCGCAGTACACGGCGGCGGCATTGGTCAGCGAGGGCAAGGCGCTGGCGCACCCGGCCAGCGTAGACAGCATCCCCAGCAGCGCCAACCGCGAGGATCACGTCAGCATGAGCACGATTGCGGCGCGCAAGGCGGCGGACATCGTGAAGAATGCGCGGCGGGTCGTCGCCACGGAGCTGCTATGCGGCGCGCAGGCGCTCTCGTTGCGGCTGGAAATGACGCCGGGCGCACAGCCGGGCCACGGATCGGCGCGTGCGCTGGCCGCCATCCGCGCGCTGGAGATCGCGCCGGGACGGACGTTGGACGTGATCCGCGCCGATACGCCGCTGGGACCCTACCTCGAAGCGCTGGAACGGGCCATTGTGACGGGGCAGGTTGTGAACGAGGTAATGGGGTAATCACGGAGTGGTGGGCGGCTCGCGAGCCGCCCCTACAGGAAACGAGGCAGTAGGGGCGCGTCGGGACGCGCCCGTAATCATGAATAGTTCATCAGGTCAAGGCGCTTCCATCTGCCCCACTGGGTCCGAAACCATCTACTGCGGGATCGTACACGGCGGGACCTGCGCGCCTTCGCCCAGGCGCGCCCGCTCCGCCTTGAGCCGGAAATAGCAGTCGATCACGTTGCGCACGATGGGCAGCGCATTGGCCGAGCCTTCGCCCGCGTTGTACACAAAGGCGATGGCCGCAATCTCGGGATTATCGTAGGGCGCGTAGCCGAAGTACCAGGCGTGCGACGGCCACTGGCCCTGGATGCACAGGCCGAGCGGCGCGGCGATGTCGTCGCAATACTCGGCAGTGCCCGTCTTGCCCGCCGTCTGGATGTAGCCCAGGTTTGCCGCCTGCGCCGTACCGCCCCCGCCGACGACCGCTTGCAACATCCCTTCCTGAACAATGCGCACGTTCTCCGGGCTGACGAAGGGCGGCTGATAATTCCGGTAGAGCGCGTCGTTGATCTGAAGCTGGCTGCACACGCCGCCCCATTCGTAGTTGTAGGGGATATTCACGCGGTAGCTGACGTCGCCGTAGTCGTCCAGCGTGATGGTCCGTTCGTAGTTGTTGACGTATTCCTGCGTGCATTCGGGCAGGTTCGGGTCATATTCCGGGTTGTCCGGGTCGCGGTATGGGCTGTTCGGTTCGCAGGTGCACGCCAGGCTGTTTTTGCCCTGGACCAGCATGTCCTCGCGCAGGTTGAAAATGGCCGGGGAGCCGTCGGCGGGCTTCACGATGGTGCGCTGGATGCGCGGGCGGAACGGGGCAAGGATGTTGCCTTCCGCGTCCAGCCACTCGCGGATGATGGTCGGCTGGTAGAGCGTGCCGCCGTTGGCCAGCGCCACGGATGAGGCCAGCAGTTGCAGCGGCGTGACGACGACGTAGCCCTGCCCGAAGGCCGCGTTGTACGTGTCGCCCGTGGACCAGCTTTCGCCCCACACACGGCGCTTCCAGGTGCGGTCGGGCATCCGGCCCGACGTCTCGTAAGGCAGCTCGATGCCGGTTTGCACGCCGATGCTGAACGCCGTCGAGTAGCGGTAGAGGTCCTCAATGCCCAGCCCGCCGGGGCGCAGCACGCCCGCCAGCGCCGGGTCCGGGTTGCCGCCGCCGATCTGGTAGAAGTACACATCGCAACTCCAGGCGATGCCATTCACCATGTTCACGAACTCGTGCCCACTTCGCAGCCAGCACACGAACCGCTGCTGGCTGGGCGCGTCAAACTCCGCAAAGCGGTTCTCCACGATCAGGTCGCCGGGGTCAAAAAGCTGCGTGCGTGGATCGATGACCTTCTCTTCCAGCACGCCCGCTGCCGTGATGAGCTTCCAGACCGAGCCGGGCGGATAGAGCGACTGGATGGCATGGTTGACGAGCGGAGTCTGCGGCTCTTCTGCGATGCGCAAGAAGTATTCGGCGTCGATAGAGCGCGCAAAACGGGTGTTGTCGTAGGTCGGCAGGCTGACCATCGCCAGAATCTCGCCGGTCTGCGGATTCATGGCAATCACCGCGCCGGAGATGGTCTTCAACGCCTGCGCCTCGGCGTTGATGATGTTGATGCGGTCTGAAAGCTGCTGCTCTGCGAACTGCTGAAGCGCCAGATCGATGGTCAGGCGCACGTTGCGGCCCGGTTCGGGCGCGTCGCGGCGGATGACGCTGATGGGCAGCCCGGCCACATCAACGGTTTGGGTCAACAGGCCGCGTTTCCCGGCCAGCTCGGTTTCCAGGTAGCGCTCGACGCCGGAATAACCGACGCGCTCGAAGGCGGGGTTGTAGCCCTGTTCACGCAGCGTGTTGGCTTCCTCTTCGCCGATGGGACCGAGGTAGCCGATGATCTGGGCGGTGGTCGCGCCGCTCGGATATTGGCGCACGGAGACGGTTTCGATCTGCACGCCGGGCAGGTTTTGTTTGTCTTCGAGGATGATCTGGGCGACGGACTGCGGCACGTCGGTGGCGACGACGACGGCGCGATAGGGCGCGATGCCCTGCCCTTCGAGGATGAACTCTTGCAGGCTCTTCACGTCGCGCTGGCCGGCGGCGTCGGCGGCGGCGCGTGTGGCGGGCACTTCGACCAGGGCCGCCAGCCGGTTCAGGATGCGCAGCACCGCCTCTTCGTCTTCGGGCAACTCGGCGGGCACGACCGAGACGTTGAACGCGGCGGCGTTGAGCGCCAGCGCCACGCCGTACCGGTCGGAGATCACGCCGCGCGTGGCGGGCAGCGGCACGGCCTGCACCGAATTTTCGCGCGCCGCGGCGGTGAACCGGTCATAGTCGACGAACTGGTACTGGTACAGCCGGGCAATGAGCCAGATGAACGTGAGGAATATCACGATCACGAACAGAACCAGCCGTGGTCCCTGAAATGGCAAAAGCCGGTTGCGCACTGGCTACCCTCACACTCTCGACTCTACTCGCTATCCGGTTACGCCGGGCGGGCGGGTCGCGCTATAGACGACGCCCAGGAGTCTATACACCGGAATGATGAGTACCGCATTAAAGATGGCGGTCGGCAGCGTGACGTACAGCAAGGTGTAGCCGATGTCGGCAGGCGCGCCGATGACGATGTACAGCACCATCAGCACGAGATGGTAAATGCCCGTCGCCGACACGGCGGCCAGCGCGGGCAAGAGTGCGCTGCCCCGGCCAAGCTGACCCAGCGCGACGGCGGGCAGCGACACGGCGACGACCAGCGCCAGCGCCGCCGTGCCCATCGGCGTGCCTTGCAGCACGTCGAGCAGCAGCCCGCCGAAGATGGTCCAGATCAGCCCCTCGTCCATCCCGGCGAGCAGAATCCACGATACGCCCATCATCAGCACCAGGTCCGGCCCGCCGTCCGCGATGCGAAATTCCGGCACGACCGTCACCTGGAGCACGGCGGCGAGGATGAGCAGCGGCAGGCCAAAGTAACGAATCATGGCGTGCGCCGTCTCGCCGCGCTACTGGCCGCCCGCCGCGCCGGGCTGCGGTGTCGGGGTGGGGAAGGCGGACAGGTCCACCGGCTCAAAGCCGGTGACGACGAGCACAATTTCTAAGCGGCTGAAGTCGATCAGGCTG
>JADZBY010000242.1 GCA_020851855.1 Anaerolineae bacterium | reverse complement strand
CTGTGACGGCTGCGACGGCTGCCCCGATGGCGCAGGCGGTGTGGGCGGCGCTTGCGGTTCGGGCGTCGTCCAGAAGCTACTCGCGCCGGGCGCGGGCGGCTGGGCGACTTCCGTCATGGCCGGATTGGCCGGGTCTTCGGGCGGCGGCGTGGGCGTCTGGCCCGAAGGCGGCTTCCTCACAAACTGGAAGGGCGCAGCCGGCGCGAAGGATTGGGCTTGCTGGGCCTGCTCCGGCGGCGCGCTGGCCGGGGCGGCGCTGGCTTTTGCCGCCGATTCCTTCGCCAGCCGGTCCAGGAAGCTGGGTTTGGCCGCGTCGCCCGCTGCGCCCGATTCGGGCGGTGGTGGGGCGGCCTGGCTCGCACTTGCGCCGGGCGCGGCTTCGGGCAGGCTGGGCGGCGGCGTGGAGCCGGCGCGGGCGGGCGCTTCGCCGGGCAGGAAGTCGGGCGGCGGCGTGCTGCCGCGCGCAGGCGGCGGCTCGGCAATGGCCGGGCGCATGAAACTGACGCCGATGGGCGTGGCGCGCGGCTGGATCGGGTTGGCCGTGCCCGCGCCCGCCGGGGCAGCCGCCGCCGAACGGGCCACACTGGCCGCCGGGGCCGCGGCGCTGGCCGGAGCGGCTGCCGATGCCGCAGACGGGGCCGCGCCGGTCAAGCCGGCCAGAAGCGCCTGCCGCTGCGGCTCCATGAGCGTGCGCACCTGGGTCCGCGTCAGCGGGCCGCGCAGGTAGCTCATCGCCCAGCGGGTGTGCAACAGGGTCGGGCCGCCGTCGTCGTGGACGTTGTGCATCAGGAACACGCGCGGGGCCAGCCCGGAAATGAGCGAGTCGAGCGACTTGACATCGAGGCGGCTCTCGGCGGTGGCGGCGCTCTCCATCCCACCCAACAGCCGCTTCTTGTCGTTGTCGGTCTGGAGCTTGCCGATCCACCACGTGCCCGCGTTGGACAGGCCCTTGTAATCGAGGTCGCCGGGGTTTTGCGTGGCCACAATCGTGCCGATGCCGAACGCGCGCGCCGTCTTCAGGATGCGCAGCAGCGGCTCTTTGGTCGGTGGGTTGCGCGGCGCGGGCGGGAAGTGCCCGAATACCTCGTCAAAGTACAGGATGGCGCGCAGGCTCGTGGTCCCGCCCAGCGTGTGCATCCAGCTGATCATGTTTTCGAGCAGCAGCGTGATGATGAACGTCTGCTCGGCTTCGGTCAGGTGCGAGAGGTAGAAGATCGAGACGCGCGCCTTGCCTTCGGGCGTGTAGAGCAGGCTGCGCATGTCGATGGATTCGCCGCTGATCCAGGTCTGGATGGTGGGCGAGGCCACGACGTTGTTCAATTCGCGCGCCAGCTTGAAACGATCTTTTTCCGGGAAGAAGGTGTTCACGTCGAATACGCCCAGGCGTGGGAAGGGCGGATTCTGCACTTGCAGGATGATGTCCTCAAGCGTCAGGTCGCGCCCGACTTTCCACGCCTCTTCGATGATGTTGGCGATCAGGACGTGCTCGCGGTCCTTGACCGGGTCCACCTGTTTACCGACCAGCGCCAGCAGGCCGCGTGTGATGCCGCTGATCTGCTCGCGGTGAAATTCCTCGTTGCCCACCCAACCGGTGCGCGGCGCTTCGAACGACGCCAGGATGTTCACCGGCAGGCCGGCTTCGGAGCCGGGCGTATAGATACTGAACTGGGCGGCGTTGACCAGATTTTGCATCCGCTGCTGCGAGATTCCCCACTTGGCCAGCCCTTCGCGCCACGTCTGCGCTACTTCGCTGGCGTACTCGTTGATCTCCAGGCCGGCCCGCTGGGCGTCGCTGGGGTTGATCCAGGGCGCGAAGTCTTCCGGGCGAAGCTGGGGAAAGGTAAGAAGAAGGTTAGTGATGTCGCCCTTTGGGTCAATGGCGATGGTGGGCACACCGTCGAGCGCAGCTTCTTCCAGAAGGGAGATGCACAGGCCGGTTTTGCCGCTGCCGGTCATGCCGACGACAACCGCATGGGTGGTCAGGTCGCGGGAGTCGTAATAGACCACCTCGTCGGCCATCTGGCCCTTTTCGGGGTCATATCTGCGCCCCAGGTAGAACGTCGTGGGGGCTTCGATAAATGCCATAGCCCATCTGCCTTTTCGTCTCGAATGCGTTTCCGCGCGTGTTCTGTCTTTAGCGTAGCACAATTAGAACAAATTTGCAGCCCTGGAATGCGAGGGGACGCCCGTCCATTTTGCCTCGGTCTGAATATTTGAATATATAAACCTGCCGCCCCGTTCCTGAGCGCCTGTGTATGAATCGGGTATACTATCGGTGAGTTCCTCGCTGTTCATGGCCCGTGAGCGCGAGCCGCAGCGGGGACCGCCGAGGCCACACCTGACATGTCGGATTTGGTTCGCCCCCAGGTGCTCCTGGTCGATGACGAACAGGACCTGCTTGACCTGTTCGGCGTCATCCTGGGCCGGTTGCCGTGCCAGCTGCTCAAAGCGGCGGGCGGCCAGGAAGCCCTCAATATCCTCGCCACCGAGACGCCTACCCTGATCGTCCTGGATATCGCCATGCCCGGCGTGACCGGCCTGGATGTGCTGCGCGCCGTGCGCAGCGACCCGCGCTTTGACCGAACGCGCATCGTCGTGCTCACCGCCGTGCCGATCATGCTCGACCGGGCCGATGCCCAACTGGTGAACACCATCCTGACCAAGCCGATCACCATGCTGGCCCTCGACAAGGCGGTGCGGGCGGCGCTGGGCCTGTAATCTCGCCGGGCGCTCCCTGACCCTCGCGCACGCATCACCGCGCCGTGATACAATGCCTGTAGCGATGGGTGTGAGACACGGAGTGTATGATGCCGCACGGCACGCCAAGCGACGCGCGGCCATCGCCCCTGGCCGGGACGTGGTATCCGGGGCGAGCAGACCGCCTGAAGGCCATGATCGATGATTTTCTTGAGAGTGCAGACGCGGCGAAACCGCCCGGCCACGGCGGCGCGGTGCGTGGGCTGCTCGCGCCGCACGCCGGTCTGCGCTACAGCGGGCAGGTCGCGGCCCACGCCTTTGATACGGTGCGCGGGCAGACCTATGACACGGTCGTCGTCATCGGGCCGCTGCACCGCCCCATCCCCGGCCTGACCGCCGCCGTCCGCGCCCTGACGTCTGGCCACGACGCCTACGAGACGCCGCTCGGCCCGGTCGCCATTGACCGCGAGGCTGTCGAGGCCATCTCGGCGCGTGTGCCCCTGCAGGCGGTGCGCGGCGACCCGGAGCACTCCATCGAAATCGAATTGCCATTTTTGCAACACGTGCTCGCGCCGGGCTTCACGCTTGTGCCCATAATGCTGCTGGACCAGTCCAAGCGCATGTCGGCCCAGCTTGCCGAAACGCTGGCCGAGACGCTGCGCGGGCGGCGCGTGCTGTTCGTCGCCAGCTCGGACCTGTCGCACTTTTATCCCCAGCCGGTCGCCAACGAGCTTGACTCCCGGATGCTAGGGGCGGTGTCCGACCTGGACGCGCCGCGCGTGGTCGATCTGGACGAGCAAGGCGTCGCGTTCGCCTGCGGGCACGGCGCGATTGCGACCGTCATCGAGGCGCTCAAGCGGATGAGCGCACCCCAGGCTAATGTCGTGCGGTACGCGACATCGGGCGACGTGACGGGCGACTATTCCCAGGTGGTCGGCTACGGCGCGGCGACCTTCAGGGACACGCCAATCCGCTCCGGCTGAGCGCCGCCATCCCGACGCGCAAGACTCCGCCGCCGCATCCTCTCATCGCGCCCGTCTCTCACGCTGCTCTGAAGCTGTTATGGTATGGACGCTGAGCCTCACCCCCTACCCCCTCTCCATGCGGAGTACCGCATAGAGAGGGGGAAAGCGCGGCGGCAGGGCCGGCAATCTCCCCTCTCTAGGGTGTGTCTGCAAAGCCCGTTTTCGCGTTGACCCTCACTCCCCCGGCCCCTCTCTCCCTCAGGGCGAGAGGGGAGAAAAGCGGGAATCCTGGGTTTCCGCACCCCTCTCCATGAGGGAGAGGGGCCGGGGGTGAGGGTTTGCAGACACACTCTAGAAGCTGATAGGAACTTTGAGCCTCACCCCCTACCCCCTCTCCATGCGGAGTACCGCATAGAGAGGGGGAAAGCGCCGTGACCGACGTGCCGACTCCCCTCTCTACGACTGCCGGGGTCCCCTCTGGGGTGGCAGTCGTGGAGAGGGGCCGGGGGTGAGGTCCGTGTCTTGGCTGCATCGTTCTGCGCACTGTCCGCCGCGCGTAGTGCATCACACGCTCAGCCCTGTACGGCTGCCGCGCTTCTGCATTATGTCGGTTCGTACTAGTTTCGTTCCATTAAAGTGGTCTATAATCGGTGCATCCGAATCTATTCTTGTCTCCCGGAAACGGAATGGCCCGTGGCTGTCGGCGCGAAGGCAGTACGCGCTCCTGATCGTCACTGACAGAAAACGATTCGGCGTGTTGATAAGCTGAGCATTCGGCGATGCTGTTCACCGAAATTCATGCGGTTTGTCTGTGAAGCAAGCTGAGTGTTGCCGCAGTTGTCAATGCATGTCAACTCATCGTGCTACCCGTCGGGCGTGGAGACTACGTCCATGAGCACAGCAGCTAACGCCGAGCAACGAATCATCCGTGTCCACGCCCGTAGCAGCGCCGCGCTGGCGGCGCTCATCGGCATCGCTGGGTTGGTGGGATGGTTCCTGGATGTGCCGGCGCTCACATACCTGGGGCGTCATCCGTTCCCCATCGCGCCCAGCGCCGCCCTGTCCTTTGCCCTGCTCGGAACGGCCCAGTTCCTCTGCGCCCTCGGCCTGAAGCGTCGCGCGGTGCGCCGGGCGGCGGCAGCGCTCGGCGTGCTGACCCTGGTCCTGACCGGGCTGCTCTTTCTGACCGGAATCCAGGGCATTTACCTGGAGTTCGAGCGCCTGGGGTCGCCGCTCGAACCGGTGTATGGCGGCACGCCGTTCGGGCACATGGCTCCCCTGACGGCTGTGTCCTTCATCCTCACCAGCCTGGCGTTCCTGACGCTGGCCTCACATTCACCCTCGTGGCGCTGGTCACAGGCGGGCGTGCGCTGGATCGCCTTTGTCGTGATTGTCGGGCATTTCACGCTGGCGCTGATGTATCTGATCGGGCTGCCCCAACTCTACGACGGCATGATCGCCCCGCCGCCGCTGCCCACCAGCCTCGGTTTTGTCGCGCTGGGCGCTTCCCTGATGGCCGTCCCGATGGAGTCGCCCCTGCTGGGGGACGAAGCGCGAAGGCGGGCCGCGCCCATCTACTGGATGCTGTTCGTGATCGTGGCGCTCGCCATCGTGACCGTCGGCTACCTGTACTATAAATACTATGAAGAACAGGTCCGGCAGTCGGTAGACGGCCAGATCGCCACGGTCGCCGCGCTGAAGGCCGACGAGCTGATCCGGTGGCGCGCCGAGCGCCTGGGCAACGGCCACGTCCTTCACGGAAACGATGCGTTCGCCAATTTGGTTAAGCGCTTTCTGGCCGATCCGGACGACGCCGACGCGGCGGGACAGATCGGCTCATGGTTTGGCCAGATTCACGCCGTCTACGATTACGAACGGGTGATGCTCCTGGATATGGAAGGCATCCAGCGCTTCTCTGTGCCCGCCGGACCGTCCGCGGCAGAGCCGGACAGGCGGCATGTGATGCAGTACGTCGAGCGGGCGCTGTGGACGCAGACTGCGTCGTTGATGGACTTCCATCGTGAGGGCGATGACCAGCCCATCCACCTGTCCGTTCTGGCCCCGATCATAGACCCGGATGACGAGGTGCATATGCTGGCCGTGGTCGTCCTGAGAATCGACCCCACGCGCCAGCTTTACCCCATGATGCGCCGCTGGCCAACGCCCAGCCTGACTGCCGAAACGATGCTGGTGCGCCGGGAAGGCGACGACCTGCTCGTCCTCAACGAGTTGCGCCATCTGCCGGACGCGGCCCTGAAGCTGCGTGTGCCCCTGGCCGGACCCGATGCGCAGGTGGTCCAGGCGTCGCTGGGCCACACGGGCGTTGTCGAGGGCCTCGGCCTGGATGGTGAGCTTGTCCTGGCCGACACGCGCATCATCCCGGAGTCGCCCTGGTACATGGTCGTCAGCGTTGGCGCGGCGGAAGCGTACGCGCCGCTGCTCGAACGCCTGTGGCTGACGGCGATCCTGATCGGCGTGACGCTGCTCGGCAGCGGGGCCGCCTTCCTTCTGGCCTGGCGGCGGCAGCGCATCCGCTATTACCGGGAGCGCTTCGAGGCGGAAGCCGCCCTGCGCGAGAGCGAGGCCCGCTACCGCTTGCTGGCGGAAAACGTCCGCGACGTGATCTGGACGGTGAATACCGACCTGAAGTTTACCTACATCAGCCCGTCCATCCGCCTTCTGCGGGGCGTGGAGCCGGAAGAGGCGATGAAGGCGCATTTCACGGACTATATGACGCCCGATTCACTCGTGCGCATGGGCGAAGAAGCGTACCGCTGGCAGGACGCCGAGGCGCGTGGCGTGACGGATCATGTCTCCACGCTCCAGGT
>JADZBY010000241.1 GCA_020851855.1 Anaerolineae bacterium | reverse complement strand
TCTGGCCAAAGGCGAGCGCTTCGACAGCCCGTGCGCCGTCCAGGGTGATGTCCAGCGGATCAACGCCGACGGCGAGATGCACAAAGCGCACCTGTGGCCCGTTCGCCTGCGCCGCCGCCGGAAGCGCAGCCATCATGAGCACACCCACGCCCACCAGCCACGCCAAACGCCGCCATGTTCCACGCTTCGATAACTTCATGTTCTGCTCCATTTCGAAGGCAACTTGTGAAGGATGACCCAAACGCGCCGCACACGAGACGTCTCAATGCGCCACGGCGTCAAAGCCGACCGCGCCGCGCATCTCCATCGGCTGGCCGAACAGCCACAACGCGGCCAGCATCATGAGCAGGAACAGGATCGCCCAGGACAGCCACGCGCGCCGCACATTCGGCCCACGGTAACGCCGCGACGCGATGCGCCACGCCGTGAAGAGGCTCCCTGCATAGCCCACCGCCAGCGCGACCACCTGCACCACTGCCAGCCCATCCGCGCCCAGGACCGGCCCCAGGCTCCAATCCGGCGTTTGCCCCAGGAAAGTCAGCCCGTGATCGAGCACGAAGCTGTGAAAGACCGGGATGATCGACAGCGCACCGAGCGCGAAGTGATAGACGTAGTGCGCCAGCCAGATGCCGACGCCAATCGGGACGAACGCCGGCGCAAAGGCGGCGAACGTGTCGCGCACGATGCGCCGCCGCTTGCCCAGCGTGCCGGTCAGCGCGCCCGTCGCCCAGGCCGCGCCCAGGCCCGCCGCCACGGGAAGCGCCAGATTGGCCGTGATGAAGACCAGGAACAGCGCCAGATCGGGGTGCAGGCCGAGTTGCGCACGCAGCGTATCGATCAGCGCGTACACGGGCGGGACCATGCCAAAGGCGTTGGTCAGGCCCATGAAGGCGAGCGCTGCCAGCAGCAGGCCGGCATCCCAACGCCGGGGAGCCGCCGCCGGATCGGCCAGTTCGCGGCCCGGCGCGCGCACCGCCAGCGCCACGTTGTCGTGCGGGCAAGCGCGGGCGCAGTCCAGGCAGAAGACACAATCCATGTTGCTCCGCATCTGGGGCACGAAAAGCTCCGTGCCGCAACCGAGCACGCCGCGAGGGCCATTCTCGTGGCTGCGCACCGGCGCGCCGTCGCGGCGCTCGTCGATGACGATCACTGGCTGGTGGGCATAACTGCCGTTCACACACTCTTTGCCCACGCACGTCCGGCAGAGGCCCGGATCGCGCGCCGTGATCTGCAGCGGCGAGGCGGTCGATTGCACGAAGTTGAACGCGCCGAGTGGGCACACGTACTTGCAGAAGGGCGATTCCTTGAACAGCGCTTCCAGGGCGAACGACGCGACAAAATAGGCGAGGATCAACCACGCCGTCAGCCACGGGCTGGCCCACAGGTCGAGCCATTCGTACAACCAGAAGATCAGGAACAGCCCGGCGATGCTGATCCACTTGCCGCGCAGCGACTTTGGCCAGCGGCGGCCCCGGCGGCTCAGGCGGCGGGCCAGCGTGCGCGGCAGCGTGAACGGGCAGCCCATGCAGAACAGGTTTCCGGCCACCAGCAGCGCCAGGATGACCAGCCCACGGTAGTGCACCCACGCGCCGACCGTCGCCAGATTGCGCCCGGCGCGCTGTGGCCCGGTCAGGCCGTCGTAGACCATGAGCAGCGCGATGACGAGCAGCGGAACCTGGAATGCGAGCCGCCCGTAGCGCCAGCGCAACAACCACCCGACGAGCGGCAGGCGCAGCACGTCCAGGCCAACGGACGGCTTCGGAACCCGATCCGCCGGGAGTTTTGCCGAAGGCGAAGCCATCGTTACGAGGCGTTGACCGTCAGGTCAAAGCGGCGCGTTGTGCTGCGCCCGTCGGGCAGCGTGACGGTCACGTCCAGGAACCAGTCGCCGCCCATCGTCCAGTTGAAAGGCACGCTGTAGCGCCCGTCCTGCCCATCCTCGACGCTGCCCAGTGAGGGCGTCATCCCGGCGTGGCTCATGTCGCCGCGCAGGTCGATCTTCGCGTCCTCGATGGGCGCGCCCGCCGCGTCGCGCACGGTGACGACGAGCGTCACCTCGCCCACGCGCTGCGGCTCGTTCAGGCTCTCGACGGTGATCTGGATGCCGGGATCGGGCGTGGCCGTGGGCTGCGCCGATTGCCTGTCGCAACCGGTCGCCAGAATTGCCGTTGCACACAGTAGCAGCACAAGTGCAATCTTACGCATCACTCCTCACTTGATGGCTTATGGACGGCTGTACTGTAGCGCATAGAGAAGCTTTTCACAAAGCAATTGCGGCGCTTGAAGGGTGGGAATAGACTGGAACGTTATGGGAGATGAGACGCTAATCCAGGGAACCACAGCATGAATGATAGATACTCCTGGGCTGCTGTCGGGCTTCTCATCGGAGGCTGCTGCCTGTGGGCGTGTCTTGTGCCGATGCTCATCGGTTCTCCCATCGGGCGCATCCAGTTCACACCCTTAGCATCGGGGCAAGGTCGCCAGCCGATTCAGGGGACGGATTTTGCCGTCGAGCGCCGCGCAGATGGCGGGAGATTGAGCGTTTTCCTGATAGACCTTTCTTCGGGCGAAGAACACCGGCTCCTTACGACCCTATTCGAGTCCAGTGTTGCGGTAGTGCCCTGGAATGGCAAGGTGTTCCTGATCAACGAGGCGTGGGGCGGCGGGACAAATGGGTGGACCTATTACACCGTTGTTGACGTGTCCGGCGTTGAGCCTGAGCGGCGGGGAGTATTTCAGGGCTGCCGTGCGCCCAGGCATATTCTCAACTCCCTGGTCTTCGACTATTCGTCGAAGTGCGACACCTATCCATACCTGAGAGCAATCCAGTTTGAGACGTTCTCTCTGGAGTAGCGCACAGACCCTACGTTCAACAAAAACGCCCGCGATGGCGATCTCAGCGCGCCGTCACGGGCGTGGGGGCGGGTGCAGAAGGCGTGCGCCGCTTATTGGCTTGCCCTCGGCCATAGGATATCCTTCCTCTTGCGCGTGTCGGCCTCTAACCGGTAGCCCTTGAGCGCCTCGCAGCCCTGTTCGGTGATGCCGAAAAACGAATGCCGCCCGTCCACATGCTCCCACCAGCGGACGTAGCCCATCTTGCACAGCAGCTTGAGCTTGTCAATGCGCTCGTGGTGGGCAAAGGATAGCTGCTGTGTGCCGACCTCGTACCAGGCGGTTTCTATCCGTTCCAGCTCATGCCACAGATCCGGGGTCATTTCCATCGTCATGGGGGCACACTCCTTTCCGATAAGCTTTAGTTCGAATGCGGCAGACTGTCGGGAGGCAGCCTACCATAAAGGAAAACGGGTGTGTCGATGGTATCTCTATTCGGCCTCATTCCATTATAAGGCCAAAATGCGTCAAATGGTTACGCATGGGTTAAAGAATGGTAGATTTGTGGCAACCTGACCAGGTGCAGGTATGCGCAACAAACGCGACGGCCACCCCCGGTTTTTTCCAGGTGTGGCCGTGCAAACAGAGCGTGGGCCGCGATGGAGTCCGTTAAAGTCCCTGGCGCAGGATGAGCTTCACATACTGCGCCCGCTCAAAGGCGAACGGGTCATCGCAGTGTTTCTGGCTCAATTTGCCCTGGAAATCGCTCAACTTCTCGTAGTTGTGCTCCGTCATCCAGTCCTGCATGTTGATCAGCATCGTGGACAGGTACGGGATGCCGTTCTTGAGTAGGGTGGCGGTCATCTGGACGGCATTCGCACCCGCCAGAAGCGCCCGGATGGCGTCCGTGCCGCTGTGCACGCCGGAGTTCAGGCACAGGTCCAGCCCGACGCGCCCGTGCAGAATGGCCACCCAACGCAGCGGCGCGCGCATCTCGGCGGGCGTGCTGAGCACCATCTCGCTGTACACCGATTCCGTGTCGGCGTCGATGTCGGGCTGCAAGAACCGGTTGAAGAGCACGACGCCGTTCACGCCGCGCTTCTCCAGTTCGGAGACGACGTTCACGATGGATGTGAAATACGGGCTGAGCTTGACGGCGATGGGCAGTTTGGTGGCCGCGCGCACGTTCTCGACCACTTCGTACAGGCTCTTCTCAATGTCCGCGCCGCTGCGGGCCGGGTCGGTGGCGACAAAGTAGAAGTTCACTTCGAGGCCGTTCACGCCGGTATCGGTGAGCTGGCGGGCATAATCGACCCAGGCTCCGGGCGTCACCGCGTTCAGGCTGGCGAAGATGGGCATCTTGACCGCCTGGCGCGTCTTTTCCACCCACATCAGGTGCTCGCGCGGGCCGCCGTGCTTCACGCTTGGGAAATACGAGTTGCTCGCTTCCACCAGGCTCTCCGCTTCACGCTCGGCGCGCTCCAGAAGGTAGTGGCCTTCCAGCGCAATCTGCTCCTCAAACAGCGAGCGAATCACCAGCCCGGCAGCCCCGGCGTTCTCGGCGGCCTTCACCGTGTCGATATGGTTGGAGATCGAGCTGGCAGAGACGACGAGCGGGTTCTTGAGTTTCACCCCAAGATAGGTGGTAGATAGATCGACCATCGGAGAAAGGCTCCTCTCAATAGCGGGCGATGTGGCGATGACAGCCTGGAATGTCCGTCGCGGAGTCTCGCGGCAGGCGCAAGCGGCGTTTAATTCCAACTGATCATTACTTTACGCCGCGCGGCGCACCGCGATAAGTGACAACTGACATGAAAATTATGCTATTCCTCACTTTGGCGCGCTGTAGCGCGGTGTTAGGCTACAGGTCAGGTAGATGAATACTCAGCAGGGGTTCCGAAACATGCCTGAAAAGAATGGACGGCAGGTCGTCACCATTGACGCCAACGCCGCTACCGCTACCGTGGCCCACGCCGTGAGCGAGGTCATCGCCATTTACCCGATCACGCCCTCGTCGGCGATGGGTGAATGGGCGGACGAATTTTCTGCCAACGGCAGAGCCAACATCTGGGGGACAGTCCCGCAGGTGGTCGAGATGCAATCCGAAGGCGGCGCGGCGGGCGCAGTGCACGGCGCGCTGACCACCGGCACGCTGGCCACGACGTTCACGGCGTCGCAGGGCCTGCTGCTCATGATCCCGAACATGTACAAAATCGCCGGCGAGCTGACCTCGACGGTCTTTCACGTGGCGGCGCGTGCGCTGGCCGCCCAGGCGCTGTCCATCTTCGGCGATCACTCGGACGTGATGGCCGTGCGCCAGACGGGCTGGGCGCTGCTCGGCTCGGCCTCGCCGCAGGAAGCGATGGACCTGGCGCTGATCGCCCACGCCGCCACGCTCAAGGCGCGTGTGCCCTTCGTGCACTTCTTCGACGGCTTCCGCACCTCGCACGAGATTCAGAAGATCGAGGCGCTGACCCAGGACGACATGCGGGCCATGATCGATGACGATCTGGTCATCGCACACCGCCTGCGCGGCTTGTCGCCGGACCGCCCGGTCATGCGCGGCGCGGCCCAGAACCCGGATGTGTACTTCCAGGGCCGCGAGACGGTCAACCCGTACTACGCCGCCACGCCCGCCATCGTCCAGGAGATGATGGACAAGTTCGCCGCGCTCACGGGCCGCCGCTATCACCTGTTCGACTACTACGGCGCGCCGGACGCCGACCGCGTCGTCGTGGCGATGGGGTCCAGCGCCGAAACGCTGCAAGAAGTGACCGATTACCTGAACCAGCACGGCGAGAAGGTCGGCGTGCTGTGCGTGCGGCTGTACCGGCCCTTCGACGGCGCGGCGTTGGTCAAGGCGCTGCCCGCTACGGTCAAGCGCATTGCCGTGCTCGACCGCACGAAGGAACCCGGCGCGCTGGGCGAGCCGCTGTACCTCGACGTGACGGCGTCGCTGGCCGAAGCGGTGGCCACTGGCGCGCTGGCGGCCATGCCGCTCATCGTCGGTGGGCGCTACGGCCTCGGCTCCAAGGAATTTAACGCCGGCATGGCCAAGTCCGTCTTCGACAACCTGAAGACGGCGACTCCCAAGAACCATTTCACGGTCGGCATCATCGATGACGTGAGCAACTCGAACCTGCCGTGGGACAACACGTTCTACAGCGAGCCGACGGGCACGCACACGGCCATGTTCTACGGCCTCGGCTCGGACGGCACGGTCGGCGCGAACAAGAACACGATCAAGATCATCGGCAAGGCCACCGATTTCTATGCCCAGGGCTACTTCGTCATCGACTCGAAGAAATCCGGCTCGATGACCGTCTCGCACCTGCGCTTCGGCAAGACGCCCATCCGCAGCACGTACCTGATCCAGCAGGCGGACTTCCTGGCCTGCCACAACTTCAGCTTCCTTGAGCGTTTCGACATGCTCAGCAACCTGAAGCAGGGCGGCACGTTCCTGCTGAACAGCCCGTACTCTGCCGAGGAAGTCTGGGATCGGCTGCCGGTCGAGGTCCAGAAGGCGCTGGTCGCCAAGCAGGCCAAGTTCTACGTCATCGACGCGCTCAAGCTGGCCAAGTCGCTCGGCCTGGGCGGGCGCATCAACACCACGATGCAGGCGGCCTTCTTCGAAATCTCCGGCGTGCTGCCGAAGGACGAAGCGGCCAAGCTGATGAAGATGGCCATCGAAGACACCTACGGCGACAAGGGCCAGGTCATCGTTGACCAGAACATCCGCGCTGCGCAGCTGGCCGTCGAGCGCATCCAGGAAGTGGCGGTCCCGGCTGAGGTGACGAGCGCGCTCGGCATCCGCCCGCCGGTCCCGGCCACCGCCCCCGAGTTCGTGCAAAAAGTGACCGCTCAGATGATCGCCATGCGCGGCGACACGCTGCCCGTCTCGGCCATGCCCGTGGACGGCACGTACCCGACGGCCACCTCGCAGTACGAAAAGCGCAACATCGCCTCGGAGATCCCGGTCTGGGAGCCGGACATCTGCATCCAGTGCAACCAGTGCGCGCTGGTGTGCCCACACGCCACCATCCGCGTGAAGATGTACCCCGAGGCGTATGGCAACGGCAACGCGCCCGACGGCTTCAAGTCGCTGCCTGGCAAGGGCCGCGAGTTCGCCGGGATGCGCTACACCGTGCAGGTCGCGCCCGAAGACTGCACCGGCTGCGGCCTGTGCGTCGAGGTCTGCCCGGCCTTCGAAAAGGTCAACGGCGTCAAGACCGACAAGCGCGCCATCAACATGGCCCCGCAGGCCCCGATCCGCGAGAAGGAAGCCCGCAACTGGGACTACTTCCTGAGCCTGCCCGAACTGCCGCTGGATAAGATCAACCCGTTCACGGTCAAAGGCTCGCAGTTCCTGCAGCCGCTGTTCGAGTTCTCCGGCGCGTGCTCCGGCTGCGGCGAGACGCCCTATATCAAGCTCATCAGCCAGCTGTACGGCGATCACATGGTCGTCGCCAACGCGACCGGCTGCTCGTCCATCTACGGCGGCAACCTGCCCACCACGCCCTACGCCGTGCGGCCCGATGGGCGCGGCCCGGCCTGGTCGAACTCGCTGTTCGAAGACAACGCCGAGTTTGGCCTGGGCATGCGCCTGACCATCGACAAGCTCAACCAGTACGCCCTGGAGCTGCTGGACCGGATGCTGGCCGAGAGCCGCGGCGACACCGCCCTGTTGAGCGCGATCAAGGGCGCTGACCAGAGCACCCTGATCGGCCTCGAAGAGCAGCGGGCGCGCGTCGAGCAGCTCAAGGCCGCCCTCAAGGACCAGTCCGACTCGCTGAGCAAGCAGATGCTCTCCGTGGCGGATTACCTGGTCAAGAAGACGGTCTGGATCTTCGGCGGCGACGGCTGGGCCTATGACATCGGCTTCGGCGGCCTCGATCACGTGCTGGCCTCTGGCAAGAACGTGAACATCCTGGTCCTCGACACCGGCGTGTACTCGAACACCGGCGGCCAGATGTCCAAGGCGACGCCGCGCGCTGCCGTGGCGAAATTCGCCGCGGCGGGCAAGCCGACCCGCAAAAAGGACCTGGGCCTGGTGGCGATGAGCTACGGCAACGTGTACGTCGCGCAGATCGCGATGGGCGCGAACCCGACGCAGACGATCCGCGCCATCCAGGAAGCGGAAGCCTTCAATGGCCCGTCGCTCGTCATCTCGTATGCCACGTGCATCGCGCACGAGTTCAAGAACATGTCGTTCGGCATGGACATGATGAAGGACGCCGTGCAGTCCGGCTTCTGGCCGCTGTACCGCTACAACCCGGCGGTCGAAGACGGCAAGAATCCCTTCACGCTCGACTCGCGGCTCGAGATCGAGGGCCTGGAAGACTTCATGTACAAGCAGGGGCGCTTCGCCGTCCTGCGTAAGGCCGACCCGGAGCGCGCCAAGGCGCTGGCCGACCTGATGCACGAGGACGTGATCGCCCGCTGGAACACCTACCAGTTGATGGCGAGCGGCAACAAGTAAACGAAGCCGCCAGCCTCAACGTCCCCACTGTCTCCCCCTGCACTTCAGATGGGTGCATTACGGGGCGGAATGACCTTCCGCCCCGTTTTCGTATACTACCGTGTACAACTTTTGTCTAATCTTTGACTCAAGTCGCTCTCATGCGTAGCTTAACAAAGTCTCCATAATGTGTAGATGTGGTTTAGACACATTGCACCTGTGAAGACGAACGCAAACGATGAGAGGGAAAACGATGAAGCTTCGTATGTCGGTATTCGCGCTGGCGCTTGCGGCCCTTATTCTCGGCGCGGCGGTCCCTGCCCAGGCGCAGATGGCGGAAAAGGCGATGATCCGCGTCGCGCACTTCGCCGTGGACGCGCCCGCCGTGGATGTGTTTGTGAACGGCGAGGCCGCCATCACGAACCTGCCCTATCCTGAAGTGACTTCCTACGTCGCGCTTGACGCCGGCGCGTACTCTATCGCCGTCGCGCCCGCCGGATCGGGCATTGACGCCGCCGTGATCGGCCCCGTGGACCTGGACTTCGCCGCCGGCACAAGCTACACCATCGCCGCGACCGGCCAGCTTGCCGACTCGTCCTTTGGCCCGCTGGTCATCGACGACACGGCGCAGCTTGCGGCCCTGACCATGATGGAAGGCGGCAGCACGATCACCATCCTGCACGGCATCAGCGACGCCCCGGCGGTTGACATCTACGCCGACGACGCCATGATCCTGGAAAACGTGCCCTTCAATGCCTATGCGACCATCAACGCCCCGGCTGAGGAAGTGACCATCAAGATCACGGCTACCGGCGCGCCGGAAACGGTTGTCGTGGAGACGCCGTGGACTGCCTATGCGGGCACGCAGCACCTGATCGCCGCCGTCGGCACGCTGACGGACAACGGCTACCAGCTTGCTCAGGCCAATGCGTCGGCTTGGAACGCGGTTGAATGGCTCGCCGCGCAGCCGGCCACCAACCCGTCGCGCAGCTTTGCGACGCTGCTCGCTGCGGCGACCGCCGCTGACCTGGGCGGTGCGCTCTCCGGCGAGGGTCCGCTGACCATCTTCGCGCCCAATGACGCCGCTTTTGCCGCCCTGCCCGCTGGCACGGTCGAGGGTCTGCTGGCCGACATCCCGGCGCTGACCAACATCCTGACCTACCACGTGATCGATGGCCAGGTGGCCCGCCGTGACGTGGTGGCCGGCCTGGGTGCGAACATGGGCACGCTCGAAGTCACCACGCTGAACGGCTCGCCCTTTACCGTGATGGCTGGCGAGAGCGGCGTGACCATCAACGACGCCCCGCTGTTCGAGACGGACATCTTCGTCAGCAACGGCGTCATCCACACCATGAACGGCGTCATCCTGCCGCCGGCTGCGAACTGACCGACATCCCCGATTGCACCACGCAAGCGACGAGGGGCCTCAACGCCCCTCGTCCGCTTTCCGTAACAGGCGCACGCACCGCCCCACCGCCCCGATCAGCCCGGCGACCAATGCCAGCGGGGTAATCACCGCCCAAAACGCCGGGACGCCGTATCGCGCCAGCCCGGCCACGACCAGCGGCGCACGCTGGCCACCGGCGTACAGCCGGAACTGCGCCGGGATCGGGGAGAACGCCGGGTCAAAGAGCACCGCCCGCAGCGCCGCCGGGTCGTTCTGCACG
>JADZBY010000240.1 GCA_020851855.1 Anaerolineae bacterium | reverse complement strand
GACTCCCGCGTCGGCCTGATGCTGGGCTGCTGCGGCGCGCCGGCGTACTGGGCGGGCCAGACCGCGCTCTTCGAGGCGACGCTGGACGTGTGGCGCGAGAATCTGCGCGCGATGGGCAACCCGACGCTGATTTTGCCCTGTTCAAGCTGCTATCAGGTCTTCAAGAGCAGCCTGCCCGATGTGGAGCTTGTCTCGTTGTGGGAAATCTATGCGCAGCGCGGCCTGCCCGCCGGGGCCGCGCCCATCACAGAGGCGCGCACGGTCGCCATTCACGACCCGTGCACGGCCCGTTACGCCCGCGACGTGCAGGACAGCGTCCGCGGTCTCGTGCAGCGCCTGGGCTACCGTGTGGACGAATTGCCCCGCAGCCGGGAGCGCACCACGTGTTGCGGGTACGGCGGCCTGATGTGGCTGGCCAACCGCGACCTGGCGCAGAAAGTCGTCCAGCGGCGCGTCGAAGAGAGCGCGGCGGATTACGTCACCTATTGCGCAACGTGCCGGGACTTCTTCGCCAGCCAGGGCAAACGGGCGCTGCACCTGCTCGACCTGATCTATGATCACGAGGATGAGACGCGGGCGGCGCGGCGTTCGCCCGGTTACTCCGAGCGCCGCGCCAACCGCGCCCGGCTCAAGCGTCGCCTTTTGGAAACGATCTGGGGAGAAGCCATGCACGGACCACAGCCCCACGAATCGATACGGTTGATCATGGCCGATGACGTGCGCCAGCGGCTCGAAGCGCGCCTGATCCTCGACGAAGACATCCAGCGCGTGATCGCCTACGCCGAGCGCACCGGACGCCGCCTCGTGAACCGCGAGACGGGGCACTTTCTGGCCTATTTCAAGCCGCACAGCGTCACATTCTGGGTGGACTACCTGCCGCAGGATGACGGCTTCGTCATCTTCAACGCCTACAGCCACCGCATGGATGTGCCGGGGAGCAGCCAACCATGAGCGCGCCCAACGACATCACGCCGCCGGAGCAGCCCGGACAGCCGGAGCCGGTCTGGATGTGTGCGCAGTGCAACGTCCCGCTCGAGGTGGGCAAGGTGGACGTGGCCTACCTGGGCAACGCCTTCCCGGTCGATCTGCTGAAGTGCCCGGTGTGCGGGCTGGTGCTCATCCCCGAAGACCTGGCGCTCGGTAAGATGGTCGACGTGGAAAAGCAGCTTGAGGACAAATGACCCGCCGTGAGCGCCGCTGAACGTTCCCGCCTGTACGAGCACGCCCCATTGCTGGATGCCGCCGGCGGCGTGATCCGGCCCGGCGGAGTGGCCCTGACCGACCGCGCCCTGGCTTTTTGCGCGCTGGCCGCCGGCGCGCGCGTGTTGGACGTGGGCTGCGGCCCGGCGGCGTCGGTCGCGCATCTGCGCACGGCGCACGGCCTGGATGCGCTCGGCCTTGACCCGTCGGCGCTGCTGCTGCGCTCCGGGCGAAACCGGGCGGGCGCGCTGCCCGTGATCCAGGCGTGCGGAGAGCAATTGCCCGTCGCCGCCGGTCGCTTCGACGCCGTGCTGGCCGAATGCAGCCTGTCGGTGATGGGCGAGCCGTCGCGCGCGCTGGCCGAATGTCGGCGCGTGCTCAGGCCGGATGGCTTCCTGATCGTGAGCGATATGTACGCGCGCGACGCCGGGGCGGCAACGGCGCTGGGCCAACTTCCCGTCATCTCGTGCCTGACCGGGGCCGTCTCCGAGATGGAGACGATAGCGCGGGTCGCGGCGCACGGCTTCGCCGTCCGGCTGTGGGAAGATCACAGCGAGGCGCTCAAGGTCTTCGCGGCGCGGCTGATCTGGGCGGGCGCGCTGCCGTCCGCGTTCTGGGGCGAACTCGCGCCATGCGCCGAGGGGCCGGCCATCCAGAGCGCCATCGCCCGCTCCCGACCGGGCTATTACCTGATGATCGCACAGAAAAGCGTGGCGTGTGAGCCGTAGTGCGTGTCTGCAAACCCTCACCCCCAGCCCCTCTCCCTCATGGAGAGGGGTGAGGAACCCAGGGAGTTCCCCCGTTTTTCTCCCCTCTCGCCATGAGGGAGAGAGGGGCCGGGGAAGTGAGGGTCAACGCACAAACGGACTTTGCAGACACATCCTAGTGCGGGAGATCAGCATGGACGTAGACACAACCACCCTTGAGCGGATGCGCGAGCTGAAGCAGCAGGGCTTTTTTTGCAGCCAGATTCTGGCCATCCTGGCGCTCGAATTGCAGGGCCGGGACAACCCCGCGCTCGTCCGGGCCATGCACGGGCTGGCGGGCGGTCTGGGCTTTACCGGCGAGACGTGCGGCGCGCTGAGCGGCGGCGCGTGTCTGCTCGGCCTGTACGCGGGCAAAGGCAGGCCCGGCGATGAAGAAGACCTGCGCCTCAACTTCATGATCGAGGACCTGGTGAAGTGGTTCCGCGACGGCTACGGGGCCGAATACGGCGGCATCCGCTGTACCGAGATTCTGGCGGGCAGCCCACAAGCCCAGGCCACGCGCTGCCCGGCCCTGGTCGCCGGGACATTCCAGAAGGTGAAAGAAATGCTCGTCGAAAACGGCTTCGATCTGGCGGGGCCGGACGATGACTGACGCCGCGCGGGCGCGGGGAGCCAGCGCCGCCGCCGTCCTGTCGGTGACCGAGAGCGTGTGCCCGGTCTGCCTTGCGCGCGTCCCGGCGCAGCGTATCGCGCGCGGCGAGGACGTGTATCTGCGCAAGACGTGCCCGGCGCACGGCGCTTTCGAGGTCATCCTGTGGCGCGGACAGCCGGCGTATGCCGACTGGTCGCGGCCCAAGACCCCCGCCTATCCGGCGCACCCGCTCACCGCCGTACAACACGGCTGCCCGTTCGACTGCGGCCTGTGCCCCGACCATCACCAGCAGACGTGCACGGCGCTGCTCGAAGTGACGCAGCGCTGCGATTTGCGCTGCCCGTTCTGTTTCGCCGACGCGGGCGCGGCGGCCCCGCCTGATCCGAGTCTGGCCGTGATCGAGGGCTGGTTTCGCCGCCTGCTCGACGCGGGCGGGCCGTGCAACGTCCAGCTTTCCGGCGGCGAGCCGACCATGCGCGACGATCTGCCGGACATTGTCGCGCTGGGCCGGGCGCTGGGCTTCGGATTCATCCAAGTGAATACGAATGGGCTGCGGCTGGCGCGCGATGCGGAGTACGTCAGGCGGCTCAAGGCGGCGGGCCTCGCGTCCGTCTTCCTGCAATTTGATGGCCCCGACGACGCCATCCTGACGGCCATGCGCGGCGTGAAAGCGCTCGACCGCAAGCGCGCCGCCATCGAGCGCTGCGCCGAGCATGGGCTGGGCGTCGTGCTCGTGCCCACGCTCGCGCCAGGCATCAACACGCACGCCATCGGCGCGATCCTCG
>JADZBY010000239.1 GCA_020851855.1 Anaerolineae bacterium | reverse complement strand
TTGGACAGTTCGCCCGCCGCCTCGGGATCGCCGTATGCGCCCAGCCCGATACAGCCCAGGCGGCGCACCAGCGGGCTGTTGTGCAGGAGCGCCTGCCGGAAGATGAACAACACGCCCTTGTCGCGCGTGGCGACCAGCGCCGCCATCGCCCGCTCGCGGATGCGCGGGAACTGGCTCGGCCCGCCCAATGCCCCGCCCAGCCGCTTGAAGAACTCTGCCCGCCACGGCGCATCCAGCGGCGCGTCGATCAGCCACGGGGCCATGCGGAACAGGGTGTCGTAGGCCACATCCGGCGGCGCATTCAGCCGGGCATTGACCACGCCATCCACCGGCAGCCGCGCCGCGACAAACGGCATCGCTGCTTCCCAGCCCGGCTTCTCCGCGACGAGGGCGACCTGATCCTCGGTCAGGCCTTCCGCCGCGAGAAAGGCCGCAGACTGGCTGTGAATGCCGGTGAACAGCCCGCCCGGCCACTCCACGAGCAGGCCGGAGCGCAGCGCCCGGTTGCTCACGTCGTCGGCGTTCGCGCCCGCGCTCGCCGCCAACGCTTTGATCTGGTCGCGCGTGAGCGGCGCGTTTTCCTGGTCCAAAAGCGCCGCGCTTGCCTTCTGGAGCAGCGCGCGCACGCCCGGCTGATCGTTCCCCGTATGCCGCCGGATCAGGAAGTCGTACCAGCCCGCCCGCCCGACCTGCTGCTCGTCTTCGGCGTACATCATCCACGTCTTCAGCGTCACGTCGAGTGGGCTGCGGCCACGCACGTTCGTCACGGCGCGGACCATCACCTTGTCGTCGGGGCGCGCGCCTCTGCCGCGTGGGTCGCCGATGCCGGGCCACGCATCTGCCCAGCGTGTGACGAGCGTCTCATAATCGCCATCGCCCCAGGCGCGCAGGAAGAGCGGTTGCAGGCCGAGATTGAGCAGCGGGTCAAAGCCCGTCTCCGGCCCGGCGACCAGGATGTAATTGGCCTGGTAGACTTCCATGAACTGCCGGAGCCACGCCAGTTTGACCGGGCGCAGGCGCGGCGCGACATCGTCGTAACCGTCGATGAGCACGAGCGCCGTGCCCTTGCTCAGCCGGTCGTACACCAGCCGGGGCAGCGTCGTGGCGGTCAGGCCGCTCGCCCGCCGCTGGAGCGCCGCCACAAGCGGCTCCGCCGGGTCGAGCCGCGCCTGGGACAAACGGGCGGCTTTGGCCGGGTCATCCGGCACGCCCCATGCTTCCGGGCGCAGGTCAATGTCGTTCAGGTGGACGAGCACGGGCAGCAGCGCCGTCAAATCGGTCGCCGGGAGCGTTTCCGCCTGCTCGTGCTTCTGCTCGCGCATGTTCCGAAGCTGGCTGAGCGCCCGCTCTTGAAGCTCACGCCGGGCGCGGATGCGTTTGTCGCGTTCGTCGGGCGGCAGGTCCCGGATTTCGTCCTCGAAGACCTCGTCAACCATCACGTCGATGGCTGGCAGCTCGATTTCCCCGGCGGCGACCAGCCCGACGATGGCCAGCGCGGCGCTTTTCCCCGCTCCCGCAGCGCCCAGGATCGCCAGATGCCGCTCGCCGGTGCGCAGATCGTTGACGCCGAGCGACTCGACGTTGTAGGGCGCGTAGCTGGCCGGAAGCTCGTGAATCTGCGGCACAACGCGGAAAACGCTCGGCGCACGGTCGTCGTTCGGGTCATTGGGCGGCAGCGGGTGCAGGAAGCGCGGCTCGACGTACACCTCGCTGAGCTTGACGGCATCCCCGGCGATGTGGTAGGCGTTCATCGCGCGCACGGCGAAGTCAAAATAGCGGCCTTCGCGCGAATTGCTCAGGTAGCGGCGCGTCGTTTTCGTGCCCTGCGAGACGGTTTGTTGCACCGTCTGGATGCGCCCCCGCAGGCGGTACACGACAAATGCCACAATGGCGGTGAGCACGACGCCGATCAGGAATGAAAGGAAATCGAAACGCATCGCCCACGCTTCCTTTTGCCCGATGTACAACGCTGTTTGCCGGACCGGGTGTGCGCCGCCAAGCATAAAGGAAGTAAAAAGGATTCGACCCGGCAGCGCGATCAGCATTATACTACTACACGTCCGCCGGGCCGCACAACCACTGAGTCCACCGGCGCGCCAGCCCATACAGGTGTCGTGATGCACATGACGCACGTATCGAACAACGTACAGCAACCCGCGCTGACCAGCGTATCGCGCAAAGAGTGGCGCTGGGTGATCATCTTCGGCGGCTTGCTCGTCGCGCTCACGCTTCTGCCCTACGCCTGGGCCTTTTCCGGCTCTGCGCCGGCTGGCACACGTTTCATGGGCATCCTGTACAACCCGCTGGACGGCGCTTCCTACTTCGCCAAGATGCGCCAGGGCCAGGCCGGGGAGTGGCTATTTCACCTGGCGTACACCCCGGAGCCGCACGACGGCGCGTTCCTGCAAGTGTTTTACCTCGCGCTGGGCCAGGTTGCCCGCTTGCTGGACATCTCCACGCCGGTCATGTTCCACATCGCCCGCGTCGTGACCAGCTTCATGATGTTCATCGCCATTTACCACCTCGGCTCGACAATCTGGTCGCGCATCCGGCCCCGGCGGCTATTCTTCGGGATGCTGGCCGTCGGCTCCGGGCTGGGCTGGCTGTTGATGATCTTCACGCGCGACTTCAAGAACCTGTCCACCGACCTGCTCATCCCCGAATCGATCCCGTTGTACGCCACGTTCGTCAACCCGCATTTCCCGCTCAGCATCGCCCTGATCGCGCTGCTTGCGGCGACGTTCGTCGCGGTCTTGCGGCCCGGATTCACCGCGTTCCCAAGTCTGGCCAACGGCGGGCTGGCGGTGGCGTTGGTCAGCGTGGCGCTGGCGCTGGTCCAGCCGCAGGGCTGGGCGCCCTTTGGCGCGACGCTGTGCGTGTACATCGCCATCCTCACGGTGCGCTCGCGTCAGATTCCCCGGCGCGAGTTGTTCTGGGCGCTGGTCATGATCCTGCCTGCGTTGCCCGTCCTGGTCTATGATCTTGCCGTGATCAACTCCAACTGGGCCATGCGCATCTGGAACGAACAGAACCAGACGCCGTCGCCCACCGTAGACAAGTACCTGTTTGGCTTCGGCCTGCTGCTCGTGGTGGCCATTCCGGGCATCTGGCGTGGGCTGCGCCGCTTCGAGCGCGACGGCGACCGGCTGATGGTGGTCTGGCTGGTGGTCAACGCGCTGCTGCTTTATGCGCCATTCAACTTGCAGCGGCGGCTGACCATCGGGCTGATCATCCCCATCGTGTACTTCGGTGTGCGCGCGCTCGAAGATTATTGGTTTCAGCGCATCCGCCCACGCTGGCGCGACGCGGCGCTGCTCACCTTCTTCGTCTTCATCGTGCCCAGCAACGCGCTCAACTACGTCGTGCCGCTGGCCGGCATCACCAATGTCGCCTGGGGTCTGGAAGGAAAGCTGCTCCTGCCCAGCGGCTATGCGCAGGCCATCGACTGGCTGCAGTCCAATGGGGAAGCCGGTGAGGTAGTGCTGGCCATGCCCGCGCCGAGCCTGTGGATTCCGGCGTACACCGATCTGCGCGTCGTGTATGGCCACCCTTACGAAACGCTGCACGCCGAAGCGCGCGTCAATGCCGTGACCGACTGGTATCGGGGCCTGGGCGATTGCCGGGGGCTGATCGAGACGGAGCATGTGCGTTACGTGCTGGCGCGCCCGGCCCCGGAAGGCGACCTGGCCACGGCCTGGCCGACCGCCTGCCTGACGGCGCTTGGGGAAATGCCCGGCGCGATGCGGCATGAGTTCGGAGACGCGCTGCTGCTCGAACTGCCGTGAGGGGATCGTATCGGTCGGGGCGGCGGGCGTGCTGCCGACGAACGCCGCCGCGCCGATCTTCACCTTGACTCTGCTCCCGCTCTCACGGATAATGTGGTCCAGACAGGGACCCGTAGCTCAATGGTAGAGCAGCGGACTTTTAATCCGTTGGTTGCGCGTTCGAGTCGCGCCGGGTTCATCGGGAGCTTCTTGGAAAACGGCCTTTGAACCGGCGGGTGTTCCGCCGGTTTTCGTATTCTATATGCGCCCCCGACTCTACCGGCTTTCCTTGAGCATCTGGCGGCCCTCGCTCGTCACAATGAACGCTTTCCGGGGGTCTTTGTCCGGATTGGGCGCGATCAGCCGTGCTTTAAGGAGAAAAGCGCCGATACGTGTGCGGTCGAAGGTTTCATCGACCCGGCGCTCCGGATGGATCAACTCCTGCAGTTTCACCAGTTGCTCGGTAGTCAGCTTCAACTCCGCTGATTCATCCGCTACCTCTGGCGCTCTAGCACCCTTTTTCATGATTTTCCTCTTTCAGCCGGTGATCATCTTCAACTGAATTGGATCGCCCTGATAACCCCTCTTGAAGAGCAGCCCACCCTTGTTCTGAAGGGCATCGACATAAGGCTCCAGCTCCGCGTAAGGATACCAGTAGACGGCTCCAACAAAGGTTATGCGCCCTTGTTCATCATACCGGACCTGGCGCGTAAGGAGAACGGACTGAGGCTGGATGCGAATCTGCTGTGTGGGCACAACGTACCACCCATCCATCAGCTGATCATCGATCAACTCCAGGAACAGCTCGGCGTCGGTCCATTGAGGGCGTTGGGAGAGGTGGTCGTGGATGAATTGCTTGCCGTGGGCCGTCAAAGCAACGTGTAGATCGCCATCCGCTGTGAAAGAAAATACCGTGTTCACCGAACACTCCTCGTCTCGTCACCTCATCTTGGGTCGGGCCATCGTCACCGCCAAAATGCGACAAACGAACAGTGCGAGGGATTTCCCTCGCACTGTTCACACCAGTCTACGCACTAGAAACGATTGCGATTGCCACCGTAACCACTGTTGCTGCGGCGCTGGTTTCCGCCGGAACGGCCACTATTAAAGCCGCCGCCCCCATACCCACCGCCTGAACGCTCTTCGCGCGGACGCGCTTCATTCACGGTCAGCTCTCGATTGTCGAGGGAGTAGCCGTTGAAGCGCTTGATTGCCTCTCGGCTGGCTTCTTCGCTGCCCATCTCGACAAAGCCGAAGCCCTTCATGCGCCCTGTTTCGCGGTCGGTGATGAGCGCTACACTCTCGACTTCTCCAACCTGGGAGAACAACTCGCGAACCTTCGCTTCGGTAGTTTCGAACGACAGGTTGCCCACGTACAACTTCTTCGCCATGCCATACTCCTTGCATGAACTTCAGATCGGAACTTGGCTAGAGCAAGAAGCAGACGTGGCCGGAAAGTGCAGAGAGGGCGATCTTAAGGCCGAATCGTTCACATCAGGTGCAGTCTCAAACCAGGAAAGGCTGATGCTCTACCAGACATCTATTATCTCATAATTCTGTCGCTCTGTACATAGGTGAATGCTAAAGTCCAGGGCAATCGCATCAAAATCCGCCGTTAAGGCAGGCAGCAGGAAAATACCTCACCCCCTCACCCCCTCTCCATGCCGAGTACCGCGTAGAGAGGGGGAAGCGCGCGGGCATGGCAGTCGATCTCTCCTCTCCATGCCGTCGGGGTCCCCGACCGGGTTCCCATGGAACGCTTGCGTTCAATGGGTGGTCTGGGGTGGCGGACATGGAGAGGGGCCGGGGGTGAGGACGTTTCGATGCGATAGCCCTGACAAGACATCGGGCGGCGCTTCTTGCCTCAACGACCTCATGGCCGTGGAGCGCCGTACCTAAAGGCTGATCCGCCGCTATTCCCCCACCGCCCCATCCGTGCTGCGCAGACGGGCGGGACGGCTCTGCTCCAAAATCTGGATCGCGCCCGCCAGATTCCCGTCGCGCCCCGCCACCGCCACGATGGCCCGCCCGCTTTGCAACTGCTCGGCCAGCGCACCGGCTTCTTCCTCGGTGAAGCCAAAATCGACCAGCGCCGCCGTCAGGCCGCCGGTCAGCGCGCCTGCGCCCGCCCCTAGCAGCGCCCCGGTGACGCCGCTGAGCGCCACGGCGAGCGGCCCCGCCACCAGCACCGGCCCGATGCCGGGGATGGTGAGCGTAGCCAGCCCGACCAGCGCCCCGGCGATGCCGCCCACCACTGCGCCAAAGCCCGCGCCTTCGCTGCTCGTCACGTTTTCGCCCGGCTGCCGGATCGTCACCTTGTCCGAGTTTGGCGGAAGCGTGATCAGGCTGATGTCTTCCCCCGGATGGCCGCGCTCCAAGAGGGACTTGACCACCTGCTCGGCGGTTTCTACGGTGTCATAATAGGCAATAGCCGACGTACGTTGCTGATTCATGATCTTCTCCTTATCTCGCTCACCGTCACTGTAAAACGAAGTCGTTCGCGGCACATGGGCGACTGTTCCCTACCTGTTCTGGTCCACCCGGCCCACTCTGCCCGGCTAATCTCGTGACCGGGTACAGTGTCGGATGCGTGAATCCGCCATGTGGCTGATGTCCGGCGCATTGCGAACGCCTAAGATGATGGAGAGCCGCCCTCATCCTCATAAGAAACTGAGAACATGGCGAAGACTACGCGCCGGAAACGCGCTGTTGCAGAGAACAAATCAAGCCGGCCCGCCGAGCCGGTGAAGCTGGAATATGTGAGCGATACCCTGCCCGGCATCCGGCGCAAGCGGCGCGGCGGCGGTTTCACATATCTCGGCGCGGATGGCCGCCCGATCCACGATCCGGAGCTACGCGCCTGGATTGAGTCGATTCACATCCCACCCGCCTGGGAGAACGTGTGGATCTGCCCAAAGCCGAACGGCCACCTGTTGGCGACTGGCCGCGACGCGCGAGGCAGAAAGCAGTACCGCTATCATCCCGCCTGGGCCGCCCGCCGCAACGAAGAGAAATTTGAACACATCGCCGCGTTTGGGCGCTGTCTGCCCGTTCTTCGCGAAACCACCGATGCCCATCTGCGCCTGCCGGGATTGCCGCGCGAGAAAGTGCTCGCGGCGGTGATCCGGCTGCTCGAAACCACGTACATCCGCGTTGGCAACCGCGAATACGCGCGGGATAACGAGACGTATGGGCTGACCACGCTCGAAGATCAGCACGCCGACGTGTCCGGCAGCACCGTTCACTTCGAATTTGTGGGCAAAAGCGGCATCGAGCACAGCGTCAGCCTGCACGACCGTCGGCTGGCGCGCATCGTGAAGGCCTGCCGCGACATCCCCGGCTACCCTCTGTTCCAGTACTACACCGACGGCGGGCAGCCGCAACCGGTCGGCTCGGCGGATGTGAACGCTTACCTGCGTGACATCAGCGGAGAAGATTTCACGGCGAAAACGTTTCGGACCTGGGGAGCCTCGACCCGTCTGATCAGCCTGCTCGTGGCGCAAGACGATCCAACAAGCCAGACGGAAGCGGAGCAGCGGTTTCGCGACGCCGTGAAACAGATTGCCTCGGAGCTTGGCAATACGGTGGCCGTATGCCGCAAGTACTACGTGCACCCGGCCATCCTGGACGCGCACCTGACGGGCCGGCTCAAGTCGCTCGTGGCGGACCACAAGGCCGGCGACTCGCCCTATGCGCTGACGGCGGAAGAGGCGGCGCTCGTGGCGTTGGCCGAAGCCTACGCCGGGAGCGCCGCGAACAGCGTCAAAACGGCTTGAGCCAGCTATCGAGCCAGGTATAGGCGTTGTGGCGCATGTCGCGCTCGAACACGTCGCCGCCGGGATAGCTGTAAAACGATAGCCGCTGCGGCACGCCGTGGCGCTCGTAGGTGGGTAACGCCTGCCGGTAAATGGTCTGCGCGTCGGCGCTCTGCGGATCGTCGTCCGTGGTGGACAGCAGAAACGGGCGCGGCGCGACGAGGCTCAGGATGTGGTGCAGATCGGCCACCTGCAACAGGCGCGGCACGACGAACTCCGTCTGAATCCAATCGCTGCGGCGTACATTCTCGCGGTACGTGGTCGCGCCCCGGTGGCCGACGCCTGCCCGGATGCGCGGTTCCAGCGCCATGGACCAGATCGCCATCTTGCCGCCGTAGCCATGCCCGATGAAGCCGATGTAGCGCTTGTCGATCTCCGGGCGCATCTCCAGGTAGTCGATGCCCCGGCTCACGTCACAGATGACCTTGCGCAGCAGCGTTTCGCCGCGCAACAGCCGCGTGGCAAGCTGGTAGAAGTTGTACGCCTGGTCAAAAGCGTGCCCGTCGCTGTCGGGATGACGGCGTTCACCGAAGCCGAGGGCGTCCGGCGCGAAGACGGCGTATCCGCGTCGGACCAGCTCGACAGCCAACGAGGCGCCGCTGTCGTCGCTGGGCGTCAGGATATCCTCTTTGCCCAGGCGGAAGTCGTTGCGATGGCGGTGATGGCAGTACACCGCAGGCGCGGGCGCAGAAACATCCGTGGGCAGCAAGAGATACGCAAAACCCCAGTCGTTGGGGCTGAGCTGATATGTGACGTGTTCGCATCGGTAGTCTGGCATCTCGACGCAATCCAGCGTTTGCGGGCGAAGCGGGGCCGGGTCCGGCGGCGCGCCAAGCACAGAGGTGACGGATTCGCGGAGCGTTTCTATATATTGCAGAGACTGCATCACATTCTGCCTGGGACGAACGTAAACGCATTTTGTCAGACACCCACATTGTGCGGCATGAGCGGAGCGGCGCGCACGATTCTGGACAACTTTCGAACACTTTGGCGGCGGCGATTCACGCTTGACGGGCTTCGGGGCATCCGCTAGAATACCAGACATTGGCAGACGGGCGCGTGGCTCAGCTGGGAGAGCGCTACAATCGCACTGTAGAGGTCGAGGGTTCGAATCCCTCCGCGTCCACTCCGGCCCCGTAGCTCAATTGGCAGAGCAGTTGACTCTTAATCAATTGGTTGTAGGTTCGAGTCCTACCGGGGTCACCAAAAGTGACGGGAAGTGAACCAGCATCCGCAACATATAGCGGACGGCTGGTTTTCTTTTTTGAGGCCCTTTCTGACTTCGACTTTTCCACACCGGCGTCGATCTTCGCTTGCGGCGTCAGGCAGAACGCAGCACCCCGTCGCCCTCGACAATGCGGCGCGGCGCTTCCATTACCGTGTTTCCCACGTACTGATCGTTTGTTCAGTTCCCTTACAAAATCCGCCCACGACGCAGGCTGGCTGGGTCATTTTGTCGCAGCGCCATCTGGTTTAACTTGCTCCGCCGCGCCACTTTGTTCATAATCCTTACAAAATCGCGGGCAAGGGGATGGTGGGCGGAATGTTTGACGAAACGCGACTCCAAGAGCTGGAAGAAGCGCTCCAGGAATGGGAAACTGAGACGCTGGGGCGGACGCTGGCGCGGATGCCGGAACGCCGCACTGAGTTCATCACCACGTCGGGCAAGGCAGTCGAGCGTCTGTACACGCCGCTGGACCTGCCCGACTTCGACTACCAGCGCGACCTGGGCTTTCCGGGCGCGTATCCTTTCACGCGCGGCATCCACGCCACCGGCCATCGCGGCAAGCTGTGGACAATGCGCATGTTCGCCGGGTTCGGGACCGCCGAAGAGACGAACGCGCGCTACAAGTACCTGCTCAGCCAGGGCAACATGGGCCTGTCGGTCGCCTTTGACCTGCCCACGCTGATGGGCTATGACACGGACGCGCCCGAAGCGCTGGGCGAGTTCGGCAAGTGCGGCGTGGCGGTGTCGTCGCTCCAGGATATGGAGATCCTTTTCGACGGCATCCCGCTCGATCAGGTCAGCACCTCGATGACCATCAACAGCCCGGCAGCGATCATCTGGGCGTTTTACATCGCCGCCGCTGAAAAGCAGGGCGCGTCCATGAGTGCGCTGCGCGGCACGTTGCAAAACGACATTTTGAAGGAATACATCGCCCAGAAAGAGTTCATCTTCCCGCCGGAGCCATCCATGCGGCTGGTGACGGACACCATCGAGTTTGGCTCGCGCCATTTGCCGCAGTGGAACACGATCAGCATCAGCGGCTACCACATCCGCGAGGCGGGCAGCACCGCCGTGCAAGAACTGGCTTTCACGCTAGCCGACGGCCTGGAGTACGTGCGCTGGGCGCTCCGGCGTGGGCTGGACATTGACGAGTTCGCGCCGCGCCTGTCGTTTTTCTTCAACGTGCACAACGACTTTTTCGAAGAGATCGCCAAGTTACGCG
>JADZBY010000238.1 GCA_020851855.1 Anaerolineae bacterium | reverse complement strand
TGCGTTGTCCGCATGGCTCGCGACAGGCAAGGCGACGACGAACGAGGCGACGGCGGACGAGGCAGGCCTCGTCCCTACACGTGATCCGTAGGGACAACGCCTGCGTTGTCCGCATGGCTCGCGACAGGCAAGGCGGCCTGCGTTGTCCGCACGGCTCGTGACAGGCAAGGCGGCCTGCGTTGTCCGTTTCCACGGTGCGCCTCGCCCGCGATTACCCTTTACCGCACGTTCAAGCCGCCCTGCAGCGCCAGACCATCGGCGCGGCGCACCGTCTCATCCGGACCCGGCGACTCGTACACGCCCATCTCGCCCGCGTCGACGTGCAGGCGCAGGATCAGGATATCGCCCACCGCGTAATCTTCCGGCCTGAGCGGGACCACCAGGTTGCGGCTGACGCCCGGCGGCACGGCCACTACGGCGATGGTCGGCATGTCGCCTGCCGAGGTGAAGACTTCCAGCCAGCCCGGCGCCGACGACACGACGCGCCCGACCGTGATGCCGCCCAGCGCGTCGATCTCCGCTTTGCTCTGGTCGGCCTGCACCAAGCCCACGCCGGTCATGATGCCGTCGCTGAGCATCACCTCGACCGTGTCGGACATGAAGTCGGGCGGATCGAGCGGCGCGCCCGGCTCCGGCAGCGTATCGAACACCTGAAGGAACGCTGTGGCCGGGATGGGCGTCCCGGCGGGCGCTTCCAGGGCCACCTCACGGCTCACGCCATCCTGTAAGGCCGCCGAGGCGATGATCTGGCTGTCCGGCCCGCCCGTGCGCAAAACCAGCACGCCGCCGCCCGGCGCAAAGACCGACGGGACGGTCAGCGTACGCTGCGTCTCGTTCAAAAGGCCGTCTGCTGCGCGGATGTACGCTTCCGCGATGTGCACCGGCTCGCGCGAGATCTGGCTGGGGCGCATGTCTTCCACGCTGACGGGAGCCATGAGCGGCGCATCCGGCCCCGGCCACTCCAAAACGCCCGGCTCACCCGCGTCGATGTGCAGCGTGGCCACGATGGAATGGCCGGCCATCTGCGGCGCATTCTCAATCGGGATGGCCACGTCCTCGCTCACCCCGGCAGGCACGGCGACCGCTCCGTAGCGCTGCGGGACCGTCTCGTCAACGGTATCCAGCGAGATGACCACCCACGCATCCACGGGCGACACCACCCAGGCGGCGCGCAATTCGGCCACGTCGCGTGCGCGCTGCGCCTCGTCGTAGACCACCACACAAAACGTATTCACCGTGACCGGCTCGCCCTGGACCGGGTCGCTGTCCTCAAGCACACCGGGTTGGCCCTCATCCGCGACGAGCCGCACGGTGATCTGTGGGCCGCTCCACGGGACGCCCGTCTTGACCGGCACGTTCTGGTGCTGCCCTGCCGCCAACTGTGTTTTGCCAAGCTCCGTGCCGTCGCTGCTGTGGATGACCAGCCAGGCCGGCCCGGCGGCGCTGACCTGTTCGACGCGGAAGACGCCGCCCAGGATCGGTGTCAGTTCGCGCACCTGAAGCGCCCAGGCGGACTCTTGCGCGCGTGTGGTGAGGAGCGGGGAGAAGGCGGCCAGCAGCGCCATAATAGCGGCCACGCTGAGGAATAGGCGTCCCTTACGGCACATGTTGCACCTGCTTTCGGCACGTTACGCCATCGTGCTCACCTTATCACGAGGCGCGTCGCGATGTCAAACGCGCTGCCTCACCCCCTGCGCTCGTGGTACAATCCGGCGCGGTCAATCGCTGCAAGGATCGCGCCATGTCCGAGTCCGATGTTCCGTCCGCGCCGCCCGTGCCCACTCGCGAAAAAACGACCTCGTTCGCCCAGAGATTCACGCGCTGGCTGCTCTCGGTCTTCTTCCGGCTGCGCATCACCGGGGAAGCGCGTGTCCCGGCGCACGGCCCGCTCATCGGCGTCGCCAACCACCTGTCCACCGCCGACGCCATGCTGGTCAGCCTCGTTCTGCCGCCGGATACCTGGTACGTCGGCCCGGCGGACTTCAAGCTGCTGTTTCCGGCCAATCTGTTCTTGCGCATGGGCCGCAAAATCCTGGTCAAGCGTAGCACGCGCATGGAATTGTCCAGCCTGAAGCGCATGACGGACGTGGTCAATCATGGCGCGGTGCTGTTCCTGTTCCCGGAAGGCGGCACGTGGGAGAAGGGCATCTACAACGCGAAGGGCGGCGCGGCGTACCTGTCGTTGCAAACCGGCGCGCCCATCCTGACCATCGGCCTGGGCGGCACGTACCAGGTCTGGAACAAGGCGCTGCGGCTGCGGCGGCCCGTTGTCACCGTCAACGTCGGGCCGATCCTGCCGCCCGTGATCGCGCCGGAGCGCAGCAAGCGCGGCGAAGCGCTCGACCACGCGACGCGGCGCATCCAGCGCGTCCTGTACAGCTTGATCCCGCCCGAAGACCGCGCCCTGTACGACGACTGGGCGACGCGGCAGTATGACCTGTGGGTCGAAGTCTGGCGCGGCGATGCGCCCACCATGATCGATCTGCCGGGCCGCGCCGCATTGGGCGAGATTGTCCAGAAGCCGAATCTGTTCAGCCCGTTCTGGCGCAACTTCAAGCTGCCGGTGGACCCGTTCCGGCTGCCGGGCGTGCGCTTCACGGCGGAAGCGGTGGGCATCGCCGCCCGCGCCCTGCTCGACGCGCTCAACGGCCCGCTCAACGATTACATTGAATACCGGTTGGGCGTGGCCAAAGCCGCCGAGACGCGCACCGCGCTCGCCGCGCTGGCCGACCTGGCCCGGACGCCCGGCGTGACCGGCATCGCGCTCAAGCCGACCAACCGCCCCGGCCCGCAGCGCACTGACGGCGAGCCGAACGAGTGAGCCGCCCGAACGCCGGAAGGACGAGCCATGCCCGGAAACGCCGACGTGCAGGTGAACGATGTGGTGCAGACGCGCAAGGCGCACCCGTGCGGCAGCGACCGCTGGCAGGTGTACCGCATCGGCGCGGATATCGGGCTGCGCTGCCTGGGCTGCGGGCGGCGCGTCATGCTCACCCGGCGGGAGTTCAACAAGGCGCTCAAGCGCAACATTGGCCCCGCCGCGCCCACGCCGGATGAGGCGGGGTGAGCAAGGCAAGCGCCCCACCTGGCCCCTCGCCACGCCGTCGGGGGTCCCCTCTGGGGGTGACGGACATGGCGAGGGGAGAGCGCTTGCCCTGTTGCCGCGCCATTCCCCCTCTCTACGCTGCACGCGGCGTGGAGAGGGGGTCAGGGGGTGAGGCGTTTTCCTGCCGCCTGCCTCAGCCCACACTTTTGCGGCGATTGCCCCACCCCCCTGGCCCTCTCCATCCCTTTCCCGCGCTTCTGGACTACAATCAGCGTATGTTCACGTTGAAGCGGAGCCTTGTGGCGCTCCTCACGCTGGCCGCGCTCCACGCTCCGGCGGCGCTGGCCCAACCCGACCCAGGCGCGGAGACGGACCTGTACGGCCCGGTCACGGCGCTCTGGGCCGATACGACGGACGGCGGGCTGGTCATCGGGCAGGGTACGCGGCTGGTGCGCGCCCGGCCCGACCCGAACGGCGGCGGGCTGGCGGTCGATTTCGCCCTGGACCTGGGCAGCGGCGAGATTCGCGACGCCGCACGCGCGGGCGATTTCCTGCTGGCGCTCACCGAAGATAGCCTGCTGGCGCTCGATGCGTCGGGAAACGTCACCGACCTGCTGCCCGGCGGCGGCCAGCGCATCGCGGCGGCGGACGGGCGCGCCTACATCGCCGCGCGTCAGGCGGGCGTGCGCATCCTGGCCATCACGCCCGATGGCAAGCTGGCGCGCCTGGGCGGCGTGGCCACGCTTGGCCCGGCGCTCGATGTGTGGCTGGACGTGGCGCAGCCGTCGCACTTGTGGGTCGCGGAAGGGCAAGGCGGCGTGCGGCTGTACGACGTGGCCGATCCCGAAACGCCGCAGTTGGCGCTGGAACTGCCCGAACAGGCCCCCGCTCTGCTGGTGAGGGCGGACGCGGCGCGCCTGTACGTGGCGCATGGCGGCGAATTGTCCGCGCTGGACCGGAGCGAGCCGCCGCCCGCCGCGCCGCGCTTCCTGGGCACGCTGAGCATCGATCCGCCCGCGCCGAGCGCCACAGGCCAAGCGGCCAGCGCGCAGATTGCCGATCTGGCCGTCGTGGGCAGCCGCATTTTTGCCGCCCGCGCTGCGCCCGACGGGGCCGATCTGGTCGAGTTCGAGCTGATCGGGGATGGGCCGCTGCGCTTGGTGGCCGGCCTGGGCCAGAGCGGCGCGGGCGAGCACATGGCGTTGCTCGGCGATGCGCTGTTCATCGGGTCGGTGCGCGGCGGCTTGCAGTGGGTCAACGTCGGGCGCGGCAACCCGGTCCAGGTGATGGCCTGGGGCGCGCCCACCGTCGCGCCTGCCGAAGCGTGCGAAGCCACCGAGCCGGAACCCGCCGATCTGGCCGTGGTCGAGTCCGAGCAGGTCACGCTGTCCTGGCGCAGCGATTGCCCGGAAGGACAAACTCTGACCGTGAACGGCGCGCGCGTGCCCGCCGAGCAGATCGAGGCTGTGCCGGGCGACGATGGGCGCTTCGCCTACACCTTTCGCCCTGGAAGCAGCCTCGTTGCCTGGTCGGTGGATGGGCCGAATGCCGGAAGCCGGCTGCCGTGGCGCTTCAACGTCGAGCCGCCCGCCTGGACGGCCACTCCGCCCGCGCCGGAAGGCGAGATGCTCTACCGCCGCCCGCTGCTCGACGTGAACCTCGCCTCACCCGCCGCGCTGATCGGCGTGACGTGCCTGTCCCTGTGCAGCGCACTGGTCCTGATCACGGGCGCAGCGTGGCTGCTCGGCCAGCGCGTCCAGCGCCGCGACGAGCCGCGCCTCTAATACTACAGCCGCACTTGAGCTGCCCGGCCCTGAAGGGCCAGGCTGAGAGCACGAAGCCCTGCGGGCTGGAGCGTAGTCTTTAGCCCGACAGGGCTTTGCAGTCTCAGCCCCATGCTTCAGCGCGGGGCGTCTCGGTCCGACGCTGTAATTCTAACGGCCACTCCCGCGCTTTGCATGGCTCCCCTCACCCCAACCCCTCGCCCACAGCGGGCGAGAGGGCGCTTTCGCTTCTACCCGGTTTGGCACAGGGTGTCCCTGACCGTCGGGTTTCCGTCGTGTTGTGGCGGCTTGACAAGGTTTTGATAATCCATATGATTACAATTACGCTTGTAATAACATTTCCCGCCGCCTGGTCCGCCATCCGGCTCTATCACCTCAGAAATAACGTCCGCCAGCGCCGCTGCACGCCGCCGTTGCACCCCGATTACTTGTCTTGGCCTTATTGCCAGCCTGGTAAGCGCGCGTCTTCCGGCGCGAGTTGAGCACGAGGAGTCCAAAGGTGTCAGCGCGGGTCATTCAGGCGAACTACGACGATCTGGCAGCCTTCGCCGGGCAGTTTTCAGAGCAGGCGCAGGCCGTGCAGCACTTGATCGAGCAGGCGGCGCGGCTGCAAAGCGCCCTGCAGAGCGGCGGCTGGACCGGCATGGGCGCAGAGGCGTTCTTTGCCGAGATGGGCGA
>JADZBY010000237.1 GCA_020851855.1 Anaerolineae bacterium | reverse complement strand
TGATGCCCAACCTGACGGTTGCCGAAAACGTGTTCATCGGGCGCGAGCCGAACCGCTATTCCTTCGTCCAGTGGCGCGAATTGCACCGCCAGACGCGCGCGCTGATGGATCGGCTGGGCATGCGCCTGCCGCCCGGCGCGCTGGTCAAGAACCTGAGTGTGGCCGAGCAGCAGATGGTCGAGATTGCGCGCGCCCTGTCCATGAAATCGCGCGTGATCATCATGGACGAGCCGACCTCAGCGCTGACCGACAACGAGGTCGCCCACCTCTTCGACATCATGCGCGATCTGCGGGCGCAAGGCCTGGGCGTGATCTTCATCTCGCACCGGATGGAAGAGGTGTTCGGCATCTCCGACCGCATCACCGTGCTGCGCGACGGCCAGTATATCGGCACGGTGCAGGCCGCCGAATCGGGCACGGACGAGGTGATCCGCATGATGGTCGGGCGGCCCGTCGCCGAGTTATTCGGCCACGGCGAGACAAAGCCCGGCGCTGTCGTGCTCCAGGTGCGCAACCTGAACAAAACGGGCACGGCGGACGACCCCGACAAGCAAGTGCTCTTCGACATCAGCCTGGACGTGCGGCAGGGCGAGATCGTCGGGCTGGCCGGGCTGGTCGGCTCCGGGCGGACGGACCTGGTGCGCTGCATCTTCGGCGGCGACCGGCGGGATAGCGGCGACATCTTCATCAACGGCCAGGTGGTCGATATTCGCAGCCCGCGCGACGCCATCCGGCGCGGCATCGGCATGGTCCCCGAAGACCGCAAGCTCCAGGCGCTGTTCCTGGCCATGTCCGTCGAAGCGAACGCCAGCATGGCCTCGTTGGGCGATGTGGCCGCGTTCGGCTTTGTGAAGGGCGGGCACGAGCACCAGCTGGTGAGCGAGTATGTGGACAAGCTCAACATCCGGCTGGCGAACCTCGGCCAGCGCGTGCTGGACCTGAGCGGCGGCAACCAGCAAAAGGTTGTCATCTCGCGCTGGCTGGCCCTGAAGCCCAAGATTCTGATCATGGACGAGCCGACGCGCGGCATTGACGTGGGCGCGAAGGCCGAAGTTCACGCCCTCATGCGCAGTCTGGCGCAGCAGGGCGTCGCCATCCTGATGATCTCGTCCGAGCTGCCCGAAGTGCTGGCCATGAGCGACCGCATCCTGGTCATGCATGAGGGCCATCTGGTCGGTGAGTTGAGCCGCGCCGAGGCCACGCCCGAACGCACTATGACGTTAATGACCGGCGAAATCGATTTGGCCGCTGCCAATGCACCAAGAGGAAAGGCATAAGCCGCGATGAGCAACGCAACCAAAGCTCTGCCGCCTGAGACAACGAGTGACGCTGGACGCGGGCGCTCCTTCAACGCGCGGGCGTTCCTGGGCCGCTTTGGCGCGCTCCTGTTCTTGCTGGCGCTGGTCATCTTCTTCACCGCGCTGCGGCCAAACACCTTTCCGACGCCCACCAACCTGTTCAATATCGCGCGGCAGGCGTCGATCCTGGGCCTGATCTCCATCGGGATGACCTTCGTGATCCTCACGGGCGGCATTGACCTGTCGGTGGGGTCGCTGATGGCGCTGTCGGGCATCGTGGCGGCCTACCTGTACAAGGGCGGCACGCTGCTCTCCGCCGGAGCGGGCGCAACAACCGGCATCGGCGTGGTGGGCGCGATCCTGGTCGCCTCGCTGGTCGGGCTGGTCGGTGGGCTGATCCAGGGTTTCGTGATCACGCGCTTCAAGATTCCGCCGTTCATTGTGACGCTGGGCGGCATGTCGGCCTTTCGAGGCCTGACGCTGCTCGTCGGCAATGGCGGCCCGATCAGCGCCTTCGACGACAGCTTCAAAGTTTTGGGGCAGGGCCGCCTCGGAGACATCCCCATCCCGGTCCTCATCTTCCTGGCGTTTGCCGTGATTGCCTTCATCGTGCTGCGCTACACGCAGTATGGCCGGTATGTGTACGCCGTGGGCGGCAATGCCGAAGCAGCGCGGCTTTCGGGCCTGAACAGCAATCTGATCATCATGAGCGTTTACATGATCGTCGGCTTGTTGGCCGGGTTTGCCGGGTTCATGCTCGCCTCGCGGCTCAACTCGGCAGAGGCCATCGCCGGGACGGGCGCTGAGCTGAACGTGATCGCTGCGGTGGTCATCGGCGGGACAAGCCTCGTCGGCGGCGAAGGCGGCGTGTTTGGAACGGTCATCGGCTCGCTCCTGATCAGCGTGTTGAGCGCCGGCCTGACGCAGCTCAACGTCACATCCTACATCCAGCAGATTATCATCGGCCTGGTGATCGTCTTCGCCGTGCTCTTCGACCGCTTTACGAAGGCCCGGCGCACGTAAGCATGATCCGCGCGCCCATCCCCGGAATGGCGATGGGCGCGCCGCCCAGGCGTTATCGTGTGGAACTCAGCGGCAGTGCGAAAGGAGGCTACAGCGTACCACGTAACGGTTCCAACACAGCAGTCTTCAAGGTGGTTCGGCGCTCTGAATGTCAGACACTCAGGAGTTGAAAGACATGCTTAAGAAGTTCAGTTTCGCGTTCCTCGTCCTCGTACTGGCTGTCCTGGCGATTGCGCCGGGCCTGACCCCCGTCAAGGCGCAGGACACGCTCCGCATCGCGTTCTCGATCCCCGGCCTGTCGTTCCCGTTCTTCGTCCACATGGAACGCCAGATCCGTGACGAGGCGGACAAACTCGGCGGCATCGAGCTGATCACGCTCGACGGCCAGGACCGGACCGAGAAGCAGGTCGCGGACCTGGAAGCGGTCATCGCCGAGCAGTATGACGGCCTGATCATCAGCCCGCGCACCTCGGATGGCCTCGCGCCCTCGGTGCAGGCTGTGATTGACGCCGGCATCCCGGTCGTGACGATTGACCGTAACGTTGCGGGCGACACCGCGCAGAACACGCTGGCGCACGTCGGTGCGGACAACGTGCTGGGCGGCGAGGCGCAGGGCAACCTGATCCTCAAGATGTTCCCCAACGGCGCGCGCATCTTCAACCTGCAGGGCACGCCTGGCGCGTCCCCGGCCATTGACCGCAACAAAGGTCTTCACAACGTGATCGACGCCGTTGCGGACAAGTACCCGATCATCTTCGAGCAGACGGCGAACTTCAACCGCGCCGACGGCCTCTCGGTTTCCGAGAACGGCCTGGCCGGTCAGGACACGCCGCCCGATGTGATCGTGGCCGCCAATGACGACATGGCCCTCGGCGTTGTCGAGGCGCTCAAGGCGCGTAACCTGGCCGGCGCAGTGGCCGTGCTCGGCTTCGACGCGCTGCCCGAAGCCCTCGACCAGGTGCGCGACGGCGCGCTGACCGGCACGGTCGAGCAGTTCCCCGGCGGCCAGGCCCGCCAGGCCTTGAATGTCATGGTCGATTTCCTGCGCAACGGGACCGCCCCGGAGCAGCACGACATCTTCCTGACCCCGCAGATGATCACCCGCGATAACTTCGACATGGCCGAGCGCCTGAGCGAAATGCCCGCCATCGAGGCCGGTTCGCGTGGCCGTATCGTCTTCATCCCGAAGTCGACGGACGTCAGCTACTGGCTGTGGCTGAAGGACGGCGTTGAGGATCGCGCCGCGCTGCTCGGCTACTCGACCGACTACCAGGGCGTCGCCCGTGAAGTCGAGATCGCGCAGCAGGCTGACCTGGTCCGCAACGTGGCCGCGTCTGGCCCGGCGGGCATCGCCATGGCCGCCACGGACGCCGAAGCGCTGGTCGCCCCGGTTGAAGAAGCCGTCGCCGCCGGCATCCCGGTGGTCATGGTCGACTCCGGCGTGAACAGCGACGCCCCGCTGGCCGTCATCACCACTGACAACCTCGCCGCCGCCCGTGATGGCGCGGTCTTCCTGGCCAACCTGATCGGCGACGAGGGCAAGGTCGCCAACCTGGGCATCCTGGCCGGCTCGCAGACCGGCTCCGAGCGTGACAGCGGCTTCAACGACGAAATCGCTGCCAACCACCCGAACATCACCGTGCTGCCCACCGTGTTCACCGGCTGCGATGCGGCTGAGGCGCTCAACGCCGCGACCGACCTGCTGACGGCGAACCCGGACATCAAGGGCTTCTATGCAGCGTGCGCGGC
>JADZBY010000236.1 GCA_020851855.1 Anaerolineae bacterium | reverse complement strand
GTCCGGTTTGGCTTGAAGATGACGATTCCCAGCGGCGGAATGGTAATGTACAACGACTGCGGGAAGCTGTGCGACGGCTCGTCCACCGTCATGCGCTCGCCTTCGTTGCCGACATTGCCGCCGCCATAGTGGTCCGAGTCGCTGTTCAGCAGCTCGGTGTAGCGGCCCGGCGCGGGCACGCCGATGCGGTAGTTGTGCCGCGCCACGGGCGTGAAATTGAACGCCACGATCAGGAAATCTGCCGGGTCGGTCGCGAAGCGGATGTAGCTGAATATGCTCTGATCGGCGTCGTTGGCGTCAATCCACTGGAATCCCTTCCAGTCGTGGTCCTGCTCAAAAAGCGACGGCTCGGAAATGTACAGGTGGTTCAGGTCGCGCACCCAGGCGTGCAACTTGGCGTGCATGGGCATGTCCAGCAGGAACCAGTCCAGCGCACGCGCCTCGCTCCATTCGTTCCACTGGCCAAATTCCTGGCCCATGAAGTTGAGCTTTTTGCCAGAGTGCGTGTACTGGTAGCCGAACAACAGGCGCAGCGTGGCGAATTTCTGCCACCAGTCGCCCGGAATCTTGTTGATGAGCGAGCCTTTGAGGTGCACTACCTCGTCATGGGATAGCGACAGCACGAAATTCTCGCTGAAGGCGTACATCATCGAAAACGTGATCATGTTGTGGTGGTAGCGGCGGTGCACCGGGTCCTTCTTGATATATTCGAGCGTATCGTGCATCCAGCCCATGTCCCATTTGAAGGTGAAGCCCAGCCCGCCGAGATACGTGGGCCGCGACACCATCGGCCACGCGGTGGATTCTTCCGCGATCATGACCGCGCCGGGCGCTTCGCGGTGCACGATCTCGTTGCACTCGCGCAGGAAGTGGATGGCGTCCAGGTTCTCGCGCCCGCCGTACTGGTTGGGGATCCACTCGCCGCCTTCGCGTGAGAAATCGAGATAGATGAGCGATGACACGGCATCCACACGCAGGCCGTCAAGGTGGTACTTGCGCATCCAGAACATGGCGTTGGCCATCAGGAAGTTGCGCACCTCGTGCCGCCCGTAGTTGAAGATGTACGTGCCCCAGTCGGGGTGTTCCGCCTGGCGCGGGTCGGCGTGCTCGTAGAGGTGCGTGCCGTCGAAGTAGCTCAGCGCGTGGCCGTCTTTGGGAAAGTGCGCGGGGACCCAGTCCAGGATGACGCCGATGCCGTGCTGGTGGCACTGGTCCACGAGGTGCATGAACTCCTCTGGCGTGCCAAAGCGGCTGGTCGGGGCATAGTACCCGGTGGTCTGGTAGCCCCATGAGCCATCAAACGGGTGCTCGGTCACGGGCAGCAGCTCGATGTGGGTGAAGCCCATCTCCTTGACGTAACCGACCAGCTCACGCGCCAGATCGCGGTAGGTCAGCCATTCGCCCGCGTTCTTGCGCCGCCACGAGCCGAGATGGACCTCGTAAATGGCCATCGGCGCGCTCAGCGGCTCGGTCGCGGCGCGGCGCTCCATCCACGCTGAGTCGCCCCACTGGTATTTTTCCAGGTCCGCGACGACGGCGGCAGTGCGGGGCCGCATCTCAAAGGCGAAGCCGTAGGGATCGGTTTTGTCCACCAGGTAATTGTTCACACGGGAGCGAATCGAGTACTTGTACACCTCGTACTCGGCCAGTCCGGGGATGAACAGTTCCCACACGCCGCTGTTCTGCAAGCTGCGCATCGGGTGCAGCCGGTCGTCCCAGCGGTTGAAATTGCCGATGACGCTGACGCGCTGCGCGTTGGGCGCCCACACGGCGAAGTGCACGCCGCGCACGCCGTCCACGGTCATGATATGCGCGCCGAGCTTTTCATACACCTCGAGATGCGTGCCCTGTCCGAACAGGTACAGGTCATAGTCGGTGATGACCGGGCCAAAGCGGTACGGATCGAGGTAGCGGTCGTCGCCGCCCTCGTAGGTTTCGCCCTCGAAATGGTAGTCCAGGCCCGGCCACGCGCCCGGAATCGTGGCTTGGAACACGCCTTCCTGGTTCAGGCGGGTCATCTCGTAGCGTTTGCCGTTCGTCTCGTCAACGACGTACAGGCGGCGCGCGAACGAGCGAAAAGCGCGGATAGAAACCTGACCGTCGCCCACCGGGTGCGGTCCGAGCACATCGAAGGGAGCGCCATGCGTGGCATTCACGAGCGCATCCAGCGCGCCGGTTGGAATGGCAGAAGTCGCTGAGGTCATGGCTGGCTACACCTGTCTCTTTTCATCACAATGCCGTGCTGACCTCATTATAGCCTTGTGGGGAAGAATACGCCGGGAGAGCCGGCAGTGCTCGGCAATCGCCTCATTTTGTGGGGGCGCTGCGCCGTTTTTGCGCCCGTTCACGCTAACATTTTCGGCGCAAATCGCTACAATTGTGGGGAGAGAAACGCGAATCCGGTCTGCTGCTGTCCGGTGAGTCTCGTGCTGTGGAGTAAGAACGTGATGGTGCGCCCTGGAATTGCCTGGAAAACTCGTCTCGCGCTGTTCGTGCTGCTCGTGCTGTGTCTGGCGCTGCCGGGGCGGCTCACCACGCTGGCGCAGGATGGCAGCGCCCAGCTTGTCGGGCGCGCGGTGCTGCCCGCCGGTTATTTGACGGACGGCCCACCCGCCGGCGCGCTGCTGAGCGACTCGCCGGCGATGATCAACGGCGTGCGCGTGCCGTTCGACAGCCAGCCCGTCGGCACGATCAGCGCCATCTTGCCCGGCCAGTATCCCGGCACATGGCTGGCGCTCTCGGATGGGCAGCTTGGGCAGGCGCGCACCAGCAGCGACTACATCCTGCGCTTCATCGTGCTCGAGATCGACATGCGGCGCGTGGGCAGCGGCAGCGGCGAAGTGAATCTGCTCGACCGGCAAATCCTGGCCGACGCCGAGGCGCGCATCACACAGCCCATCGTCAACGCCGAGACGCCCACGCGCTACCTGACCGGGGCCGATTTTGCGCCGCGCGCCTTCCAGCGGGGCAGCAACGGCACGTTCTGGGTAGCGGAAGAACTGGGGCCGTCGCTCTTGCGCTTTGACGGCGTGGGGCGCTTGCTGGAACCGCCCATCCCGCTCGAAGGCGCGGGCGAATTGCAGGGCATGGGCGTGCTGCCGGACGGCTCGGCGCTGATCATTGCCCAGCGCGCGCCCGGATCGCGCAACCAGGTCATCTTCCGCAGCTACGACACGACCACGCGCACCTTTGCCGACCTGCCCGGCCTGTACACTCTGGAGAGCGGCTCGAACAGCGTCGGCGCGGTGGCCATGATCAACGCGGACCAGGCGCTCGTGCTGGAACTGGACAACGGCGAAGGCCGCAACGCGCGCTTCAAGCGGCTGTACCTCGTCAACCTGCGCACCGAGAGCATCGACAAGGCGCTGCTGGCCGATCTGCTCAGCCTGGCCGACCCGAACGGCATCTCGCTGGACCCGGTCTTTACGCCGGCAAGCGACGCGCTGGGCCTGGGCGACCCGTTCAGCTTCCCCTTCCAGAAGATCACGGCCATGTACCCGCTGGACGAGCAGACCGTGATCATCGCCAACAACAACCGCCTGCCCTTTGGCCGTGGGCGCAGCCCCAGCCAGGCCGACGGGACGGAGTTTGTCGCCGTGTCGCTGCCGCAGCCGCTTGCCCTGGATGCCGCGTTCATGCGCCTGCTGCAATAACGCGGCGCACGGCGAACGAATAAGATCAATATAAGGAGCCTTTTGGTGAACCCCACCCCACAATCTCCCCGTGCGGGCGCGCCGGACGTGCGCCACGCCACGCTGCTCAACGCGCTGGCCGAGCGGCGGAAGCGCGTGGCGGCCTACATCGCCGACAGCGACTATGCGCGCCGTGTCGCCCCGGCGCACTTGCACGACGCCGTGCTGAGTTACCTGCGCCTGGGCGGCAAGTCGCTGCGCCCGTCGGTGCTGCTGATGAGCTGCGGCGCGGTCGGCGGCGATGAAGAAACCGCGCTACCCGCCGCCGCCGGGATCGAGGTGTACCACACCTGGACGCTGGTCCACGACGACATCATCGACCGTGACGAGCGGCGGCGCGGCGCGCCCACCGTGCACGTGGAGTTTGCGGCGCGCGGCGAGCGCGAACTCGGCTATTCCGGGGACGAAGCCGCGCACTACGGCCAGACGATTGCCATCCTCGCCGGCGACGTGCAGCAATCGTGGGCGTATATGCTCTTCCACGAGCTGCACACGCGCTATGGCGTCGATCCGGCGCTCGTGCTGCGGCTGGTCGGGGAGCTGGCCACCGAGGTGCAATTGACGCTGGTCGAAGGCGAGACGCTGGACGTGCAGTACTCGCGCGCGCAGAAGCTCGACCTGTCCGAAGACGCCGTGTTGGAGATGCTGCGCAAGAAGACGGGCATGTTGTACGAGTTCGCCGGGCGCGCCGGGGCGATGATCGGCCTGGGCGACGTGACCGGCCACGATCCGGCGGTGGAGCGCATCGCCCGCTTTTGCAGCCAGTGCGGCACGGCGTTCCAGCTTCAGGATGACATCCTGGGCGCGATTGGCGACCCGGCAGTGACGGGCAAAGCGGTGGGCGCGGATTTGCGCGAAGGCAAGAAGACGCTCATCCTGTTTCGGGCGCTGCGTAATGCGAACGAAGCCCAGCGCCGCGAGTTGATGAGCATCGTCGGGCGCGCTGACGCCGGCGACGAGGCGATTGGCCGCGTCATGCGCCTGATCGAGGACCTGGACGGCATCGGCTACACGCGCCGGCTGATGCAGCAGATGATCGACGACGCGGTGAACAGCCTGGACGGCCTGCCGCCCACGCCCAGCCGCGATTTGCTCCGGCAGTGGGCCGATTACCTGATCGACCGGCAGGTGTAGCACAACCCTCACCCCCAACCCCTCTCCCGAACGCCGAGCACGGCTGGGAGAGGGACACACACCTGAGAAAAGCGACCTCATCTCCCGGCACGGAGAGGGGTTGGGGTGAGGCTGTTCGAGCGAGGCGGCGTCGGGGATGAAGGGCCGAAATCGATGGAGCCTCGGCGTGGCGCGTCCCCTGCCGAGGCTCCATACTTTCTTGTGTCCGCCAACGAATCGACTGTCGAAGGGCGAGGCTCAGCTCTGCATCCGGCGCATCAGGTAGGCGCGGTACAGGAAGTAGAACACGATGGACACCACAGCGGCTATCACCGTGCCCAGGACGATATAGAGCAGGGCGTCCTGAACCATCTGGCCGCCGCTCGTCGTCAACTGACCAAAGAGAAAGATCATGGCGACCAGGATCACGAAGGTCATGATCGTGACCACCAGACCGCCAAAGCGGACCAGACTAAGGCGTCCTTTAACCTCTTTTTCCGTCATCTTCGATACCTCCGGTGGGTAGAGCTGCGTGTATGTCGTCTGACGTGCTTATCCTACCACAATTCTTTTTTCAGGATAGCGATTGAAGTACGAATCGTGATAGTTGTGAGACTCTTTGAATGCCCGAATAGCTCGATTGAGGTAGCATACGAGCGCTTCGACACGTGACACCCCCCCCGGAAGGATGCCATGCTCAAGGACAAGATTCGCCGCCCGCTCGCCATCACCATGTGGGAGTTTTCCTGGCTCGAACGGCGCTGGCCCGGCGCAGGCTACGAGGACTGGGACGCGGCGCTGGAAGCGCTGAAGGCGCGCGGGTATGACGCCGTGCGCATCGACGCCTTCCCGCACCTCGTCGCCGCCGGCCCGAACCGCGAATGGGAGCTTCTGCCCGTCTGGGACCAGCAAGAGTGGGGCAGCCCGGCGCTGACCCGCGTCCAGGTGCAGCCCGCCCTGAACCAGTTCATCGCCCGCTGCAGGGAACATGGCATCCTGGTCGGCCTCTCGACGTGGTTCCGCGAAGACCGCGACAACATGCGGATGGCCATCCACACGCCGCAAGACCTGGGCGCGGTCTGGGTCGCCACGCTGGACAGCATCGCCGCCGATGGCCTGCTCGATTCGCTCCTGTACGTCGACCTGTGCAACGAGTATCCACTCTCGGTATGGGCGTTGTGGCTGCGCGACGAAAACGTGCGGCGTGCGTCGCCGCTGGGCACGGCCTGGATGCGCGAGTCGATTGATGTGGTGCGCGCCAAGTACCCGCAGCTGGATTACACGTTCTCGTTCACCACGGAATACGAGACGTGGCCGGAACAGGATGTATCGTTCCTGGATTTCCTGGAGCCGCACATCTGGATGGCGCAGTCGGGCGACTATTACGAGAAGGTTGGTTACCACTATGAGCGCTTCGACTCGACGGGCTACCGGAATTTGCAGCTGAACGCCGAGCGTGTGTATCGCGAGAACGAGGCGCACTGGCTCAACGGCCTGGACGAGCGCATCGACCTGTGCGCGGCGTGGTCGCGCGGGGCGAAGAAGATGCTGATGACGACGGAGTGCTGGGCGCTGGTCGATTACAAGGACTTCCCGCTGCTGTCGTGGGGCTATATCAAAGAGATGTGCGAGCACGGGGTGAAGCGCGCCGCCTCGACCGGGCGCTGGGTGGCCATCGCGACCAGCAACTTCTGCGGGCCGCAGTTCGTGGGCATGTGGCGGGATGTGGAATGGCACCGCCGCCTGACGGACCACATCCACAACGTGAAGATCGAGTGGGAATAGGAAGATAGCCCTCACTCCCCCGGCCCCTCTCTCCCGGCGGGCGAGAGGGGAGACGATGCGGGCGCGGACGAGGCAGCAACGGGCGAGGTAGTAACGGACGAGGCAGGCCTCGTCCCTACACGGTCCGTAGGGACAACGCCTGCGTTGTCCGCCATTCATCCTCTCTCCCGGCGGGCGAGAGGGGAGACGATGCGGGCGCGGACGAGGCAGCAACGGGCGAGGTAGTAACGGCCGAGGCAGGCCTCGTCCCTACACAGTCCGTAGGGACAACGCCTGCGTTGTCCGCCATTCATCCTCTCTCCCGGCGGGCGAGAGGGGAGACGATGCGGGCGCGCCCTAT
>JADZBY010000235.1 GCA_020851855.1 Anaerolineae bacterium | reverse complement strand
TAGATCAGCGCGTTGGCGGTGCGCACGCCCAATCCCTGCCGCGAGTAGAAGTAGGCCATCAGCGACGGCAGGTTGTCGGGCAGCAGCGCCAGCACCGCCTCATCGACGAGCGCCAGCCCGACCTCAGCCTGGACCGGTTGGCCGCGAAAATCGGTGACGCGCACCGTGTAGACGACTTCTTCCTGCGGCTCGGCCTGATCGCGGTCGGCGCTCACCTCGACATTCAGCTGCAACTGCTCCGTGTCGACGTTCAGCCCGATCAGGCCGGTGCGGAACGCGGGCGTGAAGTTCGTCGCATCTTCGCCCTTGATCACCGTCACCGAGACGAAGGCGTTCGGGGCCATGTCCGGGGTGATCTCCAGGTCGTAGATGGCGCTGTTGCTGGTCAGGGCCAGGACATCCGTTCTGAGAATCCCGCCACGCTCGACGGTGATCAACGCCGTCGCGTCGCCCTGGAAGGGCGTGGGGATCAGGATCGAGGCCGTTTCGCCCACCTTGTAATCGGTCTTGTCGGCCTGGAGCGTGATGCGGTTGCTGTTTGGCTCGCGCCAGGGCGCAAAGCCGGGGCCGCCGATCCACTGGAAGGTGGACGCTTTGATCTGGCGGCGCTGCGTATCGTAGGCGGTCACGTATATCTTGTATATGCCGCCATGCGCCGGCGTGAAGCTCATCTCGGCCTTGCCGTTCCGGTCGGTAGTCACGATTTGGGACAGGACCGGCTCTTCAATCAGGTCATTCTGCCAGATGGTGCGCCCCGTCCCCGGCTCAATAGTTTGCACGCTGGCCCATACGCGCTTGACCACGCGCACACGCAGCCGCTTGTCGGCGATGGGTGTGCTGTCGTGGCCGACGGCGATGAGGCGGATATTCTGCGGCGCGCCGCTCACGCCGACGTAACGATCCACGCCGACGCCGACCTGGAACTCGCCACGATCCACCACGACCTGCGCCCGGTCGGCCACCATTTGCTCGGATTGGTCCCAGAGGATGGCCTCGAACGAGTAGATCAGGCTGCGCCCGGACCTGCCCAGCGACGCGGGAAGCTCAATCGTGTACTTGCCGTCGTGGTCTGTCCTTCCAGAGCCGCTGGCGACGATTTGCGGGCGGTCGTCCTCGTAATCCTGCCCGATGAAGTCCTCGTCGTAGTCCTCGAAGCTGTAGCGGCCCGCCCCGGTGTAGTGGAAGTAGTAGGGATCGATGCGCACCGTCCACTGTACGACGGCGTCTGATACCGGGCCGCCGAAATAGTAGCTGCTGTCCACGTTCACGCGCACTGTGCCGCCCACCGTGACGTGTTGCGCTTCGGGCGTGAGCATCACGCGGAACTCCGGCGGGGTGTAATTGCCGACGGTGATGCGCGTGACGAACTGCGGATCGTCCGGTTCCGTGCGGCGCTGCATCTCGACCACCGGGAACGGCTGCTGCGCGAGCGGCGTCCCGCCCAGCGTTGGCGTCGGCTGCGGAGTCGCCTGGTTGGGCGGCGTATCGGGCCGGTTGGGCCGCGCCACGATCTCGTAATCGCCCAGCGGGCTGCTGGTATCGATGACGAAAGAGTCGGAGAAGCTGCCATACGCGCTCAGCGGCAGCGTCTTATCGTAGACGATCTGCCCGTTCGGGTCGTGAATCTCGACCGGCACTTCGATACGATCCATCATGCTGTACGTGGCGTCGTCACGGTGGCGCAGCGTGCCCCGGAAGTAGACCGGCTCACCCGGACGGTACAGCCGCCGGTCGGTGTACACGTACAGGGCGATGTCCTGGTTGTTGTACATGGTCGGCTGCTGGAAATCGCCCGCGTCGATGCCCCGAGTCCAGCCCGACGCAGTGACGCCGAAGCGCCCGGCGTCCTGCACCACGGCGACGATTGGCTCGGACGCAGGGCGCAGCTCGATAGACGTGTCCAGGACGGCCAGCCCGTCCTCGTCGGTGAACACCGGGCGACCATAGGGCCGCATCTTCTGCTGCTCGCCCATCTGCATCAGGCGGTAAAACTGCACGGCGACGCCGGGCGTCGGTTCGCCGGATTTCAGGTCCGTGACCCAGGCCGTTGCGCCATGCCGCGCGACTTTCAGCGTGATGTTGTCGCTGGCGACGATCAGCACATGCGCCAGCGAGCCGCTGTCGTTCTGGATGTCGGGCGTTTCCATCTGCAGGCGATAAATGCCCGGCTTCAGGCTGGCCTCTGTGCTGGCAAATGCCAGCCGGTTCGTGGCAGGCTGCGTCGCGGCGGGCGTCGCGGTCACGGCGATGCTCGCCACCGGCGTGCTGGTGATGGGGATAACGTAGGGCTGCTCCAAGTCGCCTTCCGCGATCCAGCCGGAAAGCGCGCCGTCCGCCGGTTGCACCTTCCACCACAAGTACCGGTCGGCGCAGACCGGCCCATCGGTGACGAGAAACTGCGTGCCGTGCGGCGCTCTGCCGATCACGACCGTGTTCTGAACGCCCGGCTCATTGCGGATGTTAATCGATGCCGGCACGCCGGGTGCAGTGGGTGCGCCGGGCGTGGCAGTACCGGCAGCGTCGGCGGCGTCGGCGGCGGGCATGTCGCGGCGCACCACGCGCACCGTATCGCCGACGCGCACGGACGAGGGTGCGGCTTCCACGCACGAGATATTGTTGTACTGCCCGATGCTGTCGCCGTTCAGGCCAATGGCCAGCAGGTCATAGCGCATGATGTTCTGCGGGTTGTAGACCGGGACGACCCAGCGCCGCAGCAGCGCGGGCGGCGGGTCGCCTTCGCCAGAGCCGCCCGTGTTCAGGTTCAGGAACGTCTCCAGCGGAACGTCGTAAAGCTGCAAACCGATGGAATCGATGTTGCGGTGCGTGACGAACACGCGCGTCTGGTGGTAGGCGTTGTACAGGCCCATGCCCAGCCCGCCCGTTTCCAGCGACATGGCCTCGCTGAGCGCGCCGGTCAGAAAACGAAGCTGGAGCTTGCCGCCGTCCACGATGCTGTACACGTTGGCTTGCGGGATGACTCGTAACGGCGTGTTCCAGATGTCCACCATGTCGCTGGTATCGAGCGTGACGGTGTACGTCGTGCTTGGTTGCAGGCTGAACTGAACGCGCGCCGACATGCTGTCCGGGCCAATATCGGCGTCGGTGAACACGAACGGCGCGGCAGGGCTGATCGTGATGCGCTCGGCGAAGTCGTCCAGCTTCATCGGCGTGGTGAAACTGACCGTGAACGGCGTGGACGGGCTGACCAGCGTGCCGTCGTCGGGCGTCGTATCGGTGATGCGCGGCGGCTCAAGCGTGGTGAATGTCTGCGTCACGCCCAGCGGCAGGCGCAAGCCGGTCGCGCTGCGGATATTCTGGCTCACGATGCGGATCGTGTACGTTGTGGCGTAATCCAGCAGCTCCGAGGGCCGGAAGCGGAAGCTCTCCTTCTCTTCGCTCCATTCAAATGCGCCGGGAATAGCCCGCCCATCCGGCGCGAGCAGCGAGAAACTGGCCTCAACCGACGCGGTGTCGGCGGGCGAGTCGAATCCGACCCGGATCAGCGGGCTGCGGAAGATGCCGGTTGTTCCATCGTCTGGCGCGACGTAGTGCAGGCCAAACGTCGCGGGCGCGATCACCGTCTCCATCGTGCGGAAGCTGAACGAGAACGGCTCGCTCAGGGTGCTGCCGCTCACGTCGGCGAGCGTATCGGGCACGGTGATCGTGTACTGCGTGCCGCCCTGAAGGCTTTCGGTAGGCTTGAAGCTGTAGATCGTCGTCGTCAGCCATTCGCCTTCGCCCACCATAGCGGGCGTGCTCACAAATGGGGCGGGCTGCCGCCGCATCTGCTCCGCAGTGCCGAGTGGGACGACCGGGCGATTGAAGACGAGCGTGATGGTCGGCATGGCTTCCCGGAACACCGAGCCGTCTTCGGGCAGGTATTGCGCGATGCTCAGGTGGCCGGGCGTCGTCAATTTCAGGGAGAATACGTCGCGCAGCGGCACGCCGTCGAGGCTGCGTGCGGCGCTGTCCAGCCTGAAGATGTAGGCCGTCGCGCGGTCGAGCGGCGCATAGGGCGTGAACGAGAAGCGGGTGTCGTCCTGCCACTCGATGCGGCCCGGCGCGTACGGTGACACCTGAAACGCCGCCTCGACGCTGGCCCGGTTCATGGGCGCATTGAAGCGGAACGCGACGCCGCCATCGACGGGGATCTCGTCGCCGTCGGTGTGCGAGGCGCTGACGATCCAGGGCAGGATGCCTTCGCCCTGACTGAGCGCAGGCTGTGGTGGGCGAATGAGCAGAGCCAGCGTCAAGAGTAAGGTGAGAAGAGGTACGACGTAGGCGAGCTGTGGAAAGGGGAGACGCTTCTCGGAAAAAAGCTTCTCAATGACGGTAAATCGGTTCATAGGACGCCCCAATTCGCTTAACAAGAGTATCCACTCGACGCGACGGCGGCGCGGGATCGCGAGCGCGAGATGTGCGCCTCTATTCACAGTGTATACATCGGACGTAATGCGGAGTGGACGATTGTATGCCGATAGGCTGCCGTTTGGTCTACGCTGTAAGTCAGCGAATCGGTGGGAAAGCGCCGGTAACGAGGTCGGCCAGCAATGCCGGGTCAATCGTGCCCAGGTCACAGAGGGGGACCGGCTCGGTATGCGTTTCGGCCAGCGCATCCGCCGGATTGAGGGTGTTGTATACGAGGCGGGACAATTCCGCGATGACCGGGAAGGAGTCCTCGTAGTTCAACCAGGTGCGGTTGCGCAGCGCCACGACGAGCACGTAATCGCCGCCCGGCGAGAACACGATGCCGGCGTCGCCGTGCACCTCGTCAACCCAGCCGTGTTTGTGCGCGACGTCCACGCCACCGGGCACACCCGCCCGCAGCAGCGCCGGGATGTCGTTGGCGCGCAGCGCGGCGAGCATGGCGCGGCACTTCTGCATGGACATGGCATCGGGAAAGGCTCGCATCAGCGCGCCCGTGCCGTCAAGCGCGCAGCGATACATTGCGGAGAGCAGCCAGCCCAAGTCATCCGGCGTGGTCTGGTTGAACGGGTCCGGGCGTGTGGCGGTCTGGTCAGCGGTGGTGCGCGGAATGCTCAGCGGCGGGACGGTGGGTTCGGGGCCGAAATCGGTGAACGGCGTGTCCAGCGGCGCGAGCAGGAAGGTGTCGCGCAAGCCGAGCATGGTCATCGTCTCGGTGACATACACAGCGCCCCGGTAAGCGTCGCCGTCGCCCAGGAAACGCAGCAGCGCGTTGGCCGCCTCGTTCTCGCTACAGATGATCATGAGCGCGATGGTTTGCGCCTGCTCGAAGCTGGGCACAATGGCGATTTTGCGGTAGACAGCCACGAGAATCGGAAGTTTGATCAGGCTCATGCCGCTGTACGCGACGCCGGGATGGATGCTGTAGCGGTCGCCCGTCTCCAGGTCCATGAAAAAGAGGGAGCCGACCATCTGCGTGTGCGGGATGAAGCGGTTGTCCAGCAGGTACTGATACAGCGTGTTGCTCATCGCGTCCAGGCGCTCGGAGACGCCGGGCAGCGACGAGGCGGGCGTCACGGTCCAGACCGGCGCGCTGGTGACGACGGCGGGCGGTGTGGCCGTCAGCGCCGGATACCCCGCATTCGCCTCGGCGGTGATGGGCACGTCTTCAAGGCGACCCCGGAGCGTCACGCCGTCGCGAAACACCCATCCACGCCCACCGGCAAAGCCCGAATACGCGATCTCCAGCCACGACGATTCCGGGTTGCGCCGAAGGACGGGGTATTCCCTGCCGCGTTCGATCAGGCCGATGCTTGGGTAGCTCCGGTCCGGCCCGTAGCGCACGTACAGCCAGTCGAGCGCTTCGGCGTACACCGGCGGGCGCTCCTGACCACGCGCCGGAGTGGTCCAGCACACGAAGAG
>JADZBY010000234.1 GCA_020851855.1 Anaerolineae bacterium | reverse complement strand
CAAACCCTCACCCCCGGCCCCTCTCCCTCATGGAGAGGGGTGCGGAAACCGAGGATTCCCGCTTTTTCTCCCCTCTCGCCCTGAGGGAGAGAGGGGCCGGGGGAGTGAGGGTCAACACGAAAACGGGCTTTGCCGACACACCCTAGTTTGATGCGTGTTGGCCAGGGGGTGAGGCGTTTCGCCTTGACGCCCCGCCCGCGCCGCGATTATAATGCGGGTGATGGCTTGTCCGTCCGCATGGGCGCTTAGCTCAGCTGGCAGAGCACTTCGTTTACACCGAAGGTGTCGGGGGTTCGAGTCCCTCAGCGCCCACTCCGCCGGATCGTGATCAGCCCTGGCCTTTTCGCCCCCCGTGACGCTCCAGCGTGCGCTCGTAGACCTCGATGTACGTCTTGGCGCTCGCTTCCCAGCCCCAGTCAATGGCCATGCCACGATGCTGCATCCGCCGGAATGCGTCGCGGCGAAAACGGTAGGTGTCCAGCGCCCAGCGCATCGTGCCCAGCACCGCGTCGGGCGTCTCCCACAGGAAGACGAAGCCCGTCCCGCGTTCTGCGTCGGCGTTGTCGTAATTGACGACGGTATCGGCCAGCCCGCCCGTTTCGCGCACCAGCGGCAGCGAGCCATAGCGCATGGCGACCATCTGGCCCGTGCCGCACGGCTCGTACCGGCTCGGCATCAGGAAAATGTCCGACCCGGCGTAAATGCGCTGCGCCAGGCCCGCGTCAAAGTTCAGGAAGGCGCGCGCTTTCCAGCCGTAGTCATTGCTCAGCGACCATAGCTCGTGCTCCATCCAGCGCTCGCCCGTGCCCAGCACCACAACCTGCACGTCGGTATCGGCCAGCAGCCGCCGCAGCGCCGGGATGGCCAGATCGAAGCCTTTCTGGTCGGTCAGGCGCGACACGATGCCGATCAGCGGCGCGTCATCGCGCACCGGCAAGCCCGCCTGCTGCTGCAATACGGCCTTGTTCGGCGGGCGCGCCTCGTCCACGTCTTCGAGCGAGAATTTATGCTCGACCCAGGGATCGGTGGCCGGATTCCAGCGCCCCATGTCCAGGCCGTTCAAGATGCCGACGACGTCGCCCTGTTGGGCGCGCAGCCGGGCCAGCCCTTCCAGCCCTTCGCCGAAGCGCGGGTACTGGATTTCGAAGCCGTAGCGTGGGCTGACCGTGGTGATGATGTCGCTGTAGGCCACGCCGATGCCGAGCAGGTTATCGCCCTTGCCCTGCCACATCAGGTCCGGATGGCTGCGCGCCGGGATGCCCGCGTCGTACAGCGCTGGCGCGGCCCAATCGCCCTGGTAGCCCATGTTGTGAATGGTCAGGACCGTGCCCATGCGCGCCCAGGCAGGCTCCGAGCGGGCGTGATCGACCAGGAACGGGGCGAGCGCCGCGTGCCAGTCATGGACGTGCAGCACGTCCGGGAACCAGGGCGTCTCGCCGCCCGCGCCCTGCCCAAGCTGCCAGGCCGTAGCCAGCGCCAGCTCGTTGAAGTGCACAAAGCGGTGCTTGTCCCAGTCCGGCGAGGTGTACAGGTAGCTGCCCTCACCGAAGAACGGCCACACGGAGATGAAATAGAAGGGCACGTCCTCGTACAGCGTGGCGCTGACGTGCACATCCGAGACGCCGTGCAGGCGTGGAAAACGGTACGAGAAGGCGTGGCTGATGTGGTAGGCGTTGCGGTCGATGAAGCCGTACATGGGCATGACGACTCGCGCATCGACGCCCAGGGACCGCAGCACTTTGGGCAGGCTGCCCACCACGTCGGCGAGGCCGCCTGCCTTGGCAAAAGGAGCCGCTTCCGCCGAGGCAAATAGCACGTTCATGGCCGCTCCTCTCCGGTAGAAAGCACAACGTCCAAGGCTGGCCCGGCGCGTGGCCGTCCTGCCCTGGACCTTATCTGCACACCCGGTGGGCTACATTCTGTTCGCCAGGCGACGTACCGCGCCTCAACGGTCAGCGCTCGTCGTCGAGGTCGTCTTCCTCGAACTCTTCCTCGTCGAGGTCGTCGAATTCCTCGTCGTCAAGCTCGTCGTCGTCGAATTCCTCGTCTTCGAAGTCATCTTCAAAATAGTCGTCTTCGTCGTCGAGGTCCTCGTCGTCGAAATCGTCCTCGTCGAGGTCATCGTCGTCCACGTTGAAGCCGCGCCGGTCCACCAGCAACCGCGTGAACTCCGAGGCAGCATCGCCGTAACGCAGAGACGCAAGTGGCCTGAACGCGCTCTCCGAGGCGGCGAGCAACAACAGGTCCAGATCGCTCCATGCGATGTTCACAGACGACGCGTCGTCGGTGTTTCGTGATGGCGCAGAGGTGAAGGCTCCCAAAGCACTCACAGGATACTCCTTACAGTTGCGAGTGGTGATTCGCCCGCAATGTAACCACACTTTTCAAGGGGCGTCAACAGAAAAAGCCACCGAAAAGCCGCGAGAAAAATGGCCGGATTCGCCGGGCCTCAGTGTTCCCCGATCCAGCGCACCAGGATGCCCACCAGCGCGGGCTGATCGACAAGCAGAAGCGTGCCATGCGCCGCGCTGTCGTACAGGAACACGCTGGCCACGCCCTGCACCATGCCGCGCAGCGCCACCGCGTCCTGCCCGCTCGGCGCGTCGAGACGGCCTGCCGCGATGAACACCGGGCGGCCTGCATAACGCGCCGGGACACCGGCCAGCGGCAGTTCCGGCGCGTTCATCAGCGGGCTGAGCAGAGCAGCGGCGCGGCAGTCCGGCGTATCGGCGCAGGCGGTGAACGCCACGTTCGCGCCCAGGCCCGCCCCGGCGAGGGTCAGGCGGCGCGCATCGACGCCCGGCAGCGCTGCCAGCCGCGCCAGGATGAACTTCACGTCCTCGACGGCCACCGGCCAGTTCACTGCACCCTCGCTCAGGCCGAAGCCGCGCACGTCGATGGTCAGCGCGTTCATCCCGGCCTGCTGAAGCTGCGCCGCCAGATCGGCCCAATCCGTCTTGCTGCCGCCTTCCATGTGCAGGAGCAGCACGGTGGGCGCGGGGCGGACGGGCGCGCCGTAGAAGATGCCCTCGACGCGCAGCCCATCCTGCATGATGAAGCGCATGGGCAGCGCGGCGAGCGTGGGGACCGGCGTCGGGGTAACGGTCAGCCTCAGCTCGCCCACGACGGGCGGCGCGGCGGGCGTAAACTGCGCCACGGCGGTGCTGATCATCTCCTCGATGCGCGCGCCGGGCAAGCGCGTCGGCTCGCTGGCGTCCAGCGTCGGCACGCGGAACGGCTCCGGCGTGGGCAGCGGGGCCAGCGTCTCCGTCGGCGGCGCAAGGGACAGCCCATCACACCCGGCGAGCACGAGCGCCAGCAGAACCGCGCCAAGCACAGCCACCCGGCGCGGCGTGTTGCGGGTCGCGAGATGCATGGTAACCGGTTGCCTCGTCATCCGGCCCGGCGGGCAAAGGCGATCAGGCGCGGGCAGCCCTCTTCAAAGGGACTCTCGTCATAGTCGCCGTACCGCGCCACACGTTCCAGCCCGCACGCCTTCAGCAGCAGGTCCAGCTCGGTGGGGAACACGTAGCGCAGCAGCATCGGCGCGACGGTGCGGGTCAGGTTGCCCGCCGCGTTGATCTCGTCGTAGATCCACGTCACGCTCTGCATCTGGGCGGTGCGGTCCAGGCGGCTGACGGACTGCTGCATGACGAAATGGCGGCTTTCGGGCAGGACGAAGCTACGTTCCAGCGTGACGGCGCTGTCGTCGGCGGTGGCGAAGCTCTCGCCCGCGTTGGGCAGATCGATGGCCAACACGCCGCCGGCGGCCAGGTGCGCGGCGAGCCGCTGCAACAGGCGCAACTGCGAGTCCGTGGTGTGAAAGTGCATCAGCGTATTATAGGGCAGCAGGATGAGCGGGTAGCGTTCGGGATAGTCGACCTGGGCGGCGTCGCCCTGGATCAGGTGCACCATGTCCTTCAGGTCGGCGCGCCCGGCGGCTTTGCGGCGCGCGCGCTCCAGCATGGCGGCGGAAAAGTCCACGCCGGTCACGGCATAACCCGCTTCGGCCAGGTGAAAAGTCACGCGGCCCGTGCCGCAGCCCACATCCAACACCGGCCCGCCGTGCGCCTCGGCCAGCCCGGCGTACATCTCGAGGTCCTCGACCATGTGCTCGTTCTCGGCATCGTAATAACGCGCCACACGGTCGTAAAAATCGACGGGCAACAACGGTTCGAGCATTGGCGTCTCCTTTGTGATGGACGCTGAGTGTAGCGCGGGGCGGCGCGGACGGGCAACGGGCGGCGCTTTCCCAACGGCCTGCGCGATCAGGCGGGGACGGTGTACAATCCGCCGCGTTTGGCTAGAGCGATTGCACCGTTTGAGGAGAACGCATCATGGCCCTGACGCCCCGCGTGCGCGCCTTCGCCTTGTTCAGCCTGATCTGTCTGTTCACCCTGTCTGCTGCGCTGCCCGGCGCAACGCTCCGCGCCCAGGCCAGCCTGGACTCGCAAATCCTGGGCGACCGGGTGAATCTGCGCGCCGCACCGGCCCGCGATGGCGCGGCGCTGGCCGTCTTAACCAACGGCACACCCTTCCGCATCACCGGGCGCAACGCCGACTCGGACTGGCTGTACGGCGCGGCCCCATCCGGCGCGACCGGTTGGGTGTACATCGACTTTGTGACACTGCCCGAAGGGGCGGTGGTCGGCGTGTTGCCCGTGCTGGACGCCAGCGCGCCCACCAGCGGCGGCGCGGCGGCTCCCGCTGCGCCGTCCGAGCCTGCGGGGGGCGATGCGGGCGGCGATAACGCGCCGACTCAGGCCCCGCCGCCGACCGTCGCGGTGACGGGCAGCCTGCCCAGCGGATTCCAGCTTGGTGGGCAGGTGCGCGGCCTGAGCCAGGGCACGATGGACGCGCTGCGCCGGGCGGACATGACCTGGATCAAGCGGCAGGCGTTCGCGGGCGACGGCGGCGCGATTGGCATGATCGGGGAAGCGCACGCCAACGGCTTCCGCATCCTCTTGTCCGTCATCGGGGACAAGAGCGCCGTGCTCGATCCGGGCTACCAGGACTCGTATGCCGGGTACGTGGCGCAGCTCGCCGCCGCCGGGGCCGACGCCATCGAGGTGTGGAACGAGCAGAACATCGACCGGGAGTGGCCACAGGGCGCGATTGACCCGGCCCGCTACGTGCAACTCTTGGCCAAAGCCTACAACGCCATCAAGGCCGCCAACCCGAATACGATGGTCATCACCGGCGCGCCCGCACCGACCGGGGCCGAAGGCGCGTTTGGCCTGGATCGCGTCTGGAACGATGACCGCTATGTAGCCGGGATGGCCGCCGCCGGAGCCGGGCGCTATGCGGACTGCATCGGCGTGCATTATAACGAGGGCATCGTCAGCCCACGCCAGCGCAGCGGCGACCCGCGCGGCGACAACTACCCGACGCGCTACTTTGATACGATGCTGGCGCGCGGCACGGCGGGACTGGGCAAACCGGCCTGCTTCACCGAGATCGGCTACCTGTCGCCGGAAGGGTACGGGCCGCTGCCGGGCAACTTTGGCTGGGCGGCCAATACGACGGTGGCGCAGCAGGCGCAATGGCTGGCCGAAGCGGCAGCCCGCGCGGCGGCAACCGGGCGTGTGCGGCTGTTCATCGTCTTCAACGTGGACTTTGACCACTACGGCGATGATCCCCAGGCGGGTTTCGCCATGATCCGGCCCGGCGGCGCGTGCCCGGCCTGTGAAACGCTCGGCGCGCTGAGGTGAAGAAGACCCCTCACCCCTGTCCCCTCTCCCATGAGTACACGGGAGAGGGGAACCGCGCGGATGCATACAGCGCAGATCACCTCGCGCTGCGGGGAAGCGTAACGAGGGGCCAGATCACGGTCTGGCGCTACTCGTCCTCGATCAGCGTCAGCGGCGCGATGCTGGCCGACAGGCGTTTGAGGCCGTACTTCTCAAAACGCACGTCGATCTCTTCTTCCGCGCCGCGAATGGCGCTGGCGATGATCACGCCGTCGCCGAAACGCTCGTGGCGCACGCGCTGCCCGGCCTTGTACAGGGACGTGATGCGCGTCGCCGGGCGGACCGGGGCGTTCACCGGGCGCGCCGGCGGTGCGGGCGGTCGCCACGGCCCGGCGCGGCGCGCGGCCAGCCGTTCCGCGTCGTAGGCGGTCGGGCGGCCCGGCACGGGCGAGCCGGTGATCAGTTCTTCGGGCAGCTCGGTCAGGAAGCGCGACGGCAGCGAGCGCTCGCCCATGTTGCCGTACGTCGAGCGGCGCGTCGTCCAGGTCAGGTGCAACACGTCTTTGGCGCGCGTCAGCCCGACGTACATCAGGCGGCGCTCTTCGGCCATCTGCTCCGGGTCGTCGGCGGCGTTCTGGTGCGGCAGCAAGCCTTCTTCCAGCCCGACGATGAACACGACCGGGAACTCCAGCCCTTTCGCCGCGTGCAACGTGAGCATGATCGCGCCATCGGCGTTCTCGTCCAGGTTATCTACGTCCGAGACGAGCGCGATCTCTTCCAGGAACTCGTCCAGCGACCGCGCCCCGGCGTTCTCCGCGACACGGTACAGCTCTTGCACGTTCTGCACGCGGTCTTCGCCTTCGGGCGTGCCATCGCGCAGGTAGTGCAGATAGGCGGTTTGCTCCAGGATGTCTTTGAGCAGCGCGCCGACAGGCGCTTTGGCCCGCAGGTCGCGCCAACGTTCGAGCAGCCGGCCAAATTCGATGAGCGACTTTGCCGCGCGGCCCTTGAATGGCGAATCGGGCGCGGAATCAACGGCCTGAACGGCGTCGTACAGGCTTCCGCCGCGCTTTTCCGCCCATTCGGCAAGCGTTGCCGCCGTCTGCTGCCCAATGCCACGCGGCGGCACGTTCAGGACGCGGTTCAGGCTGACCGAGTCGTCCGGGTTCTGCGCCAGCCGCAGGTAGGCGAGCACGTCTTTGATCTCGCGGCGGCTGTAGAAACGCACGCTGCCGACGAGGCGGTACGGGATGTTGGCGCGCACAAACACGTCTTCAAGGGCGCGGCTCTGGGCATTGGTCCGGTACATGATGGCGCAGTCGCGAAGGTGGTAGCGCCCGCTGCGCCGGTACTGGTCGATGGTCCACACCACATACTGCGCCTCGTCGTTCTCGTCGGCGAGGTTTTTCAGGTTCAGGCGCGGCCCGTCGTCGCGCGACGTGGTGAGATTCTTCTTGATGCGGTCTTCATTCTTGTCGATGATGGCCATCGCCGCATCGAGGATGATCTGGTGCGAGCGGTAGTTGTGCTCCAACAGGATCAACTGCGCGTTGGGGTAGTCCTTCTGGAAGCGGCTCAGGTTGCGGTAATCCGCGCCACGGAAGCGGTAGATGCTCTGGTCAGGGTCGCCCACGCAGAACAAGCTGCCCTCATCGCCGGCCAGCAGCCGCACCAGCACGTATTGCGCCGTGTTCGTGTCCTGGAACTCGTCGACGAGGATATGCTCGTACCGGTCGCGGTATTTTTGCAGTGTGTCGGCGTTTCGCTGGAAGAGCCGCACCGTGTGCACGAGTAGATCATCGAAGTCGAGCGCGTTGCTGGCCCGCAGGATGTCCTGGTAGCGCTTATAGACCTTGGCGACGAGCCGGTCGCCTGCGTTGTCGGTGGGGTACATCTCCGGCGTGATCAGCTCGTTTTTCGCGCCGGAGATCATGCTCAGATAGCGGCGCGGCTGGCTCTTTTCGGTGTTGAGGTTCGCATCCGAGAGCGCCGATTTCATGACGTTGAGCTGGTCGTCCGTATCGTAGATCACGAAGTCGGACTTCATGCCGATGCGGGTCGCCTCGCTGCGCAAAATGCGGGCGCAGATGGCGTGGAACGTGCCGATAGTCAGGCCGGTCGCCTGGTCACCGACCAGGCGGTCGATGCGCTCTTTCATCTCCCGCGCGGCCTTGTTGGTGAAGGTGACGGCCATGATGCGCCACGGCGGCACGCCCTTTTCCCGGATCAGGTAGGCAACGCGCCGGGTGAGCACGGCGGTTTTGCCGCTGCCCGGCCCGGCGATGATCAGGGCGGGGCCGGATTTGGCGGAGACGGCCTGGGCCTGCTGTGGGTTCAGCCCATCAAGTAGCGCGGAACTGGTCACGAGATGACTCCTAGAACAAGCTCATGAGGCAGTAAGCGTTTTTGAGGCGAAGACGCTCTGATTCGCGCGTTGATCCTCATCAGCGACATCTGACGGATCATATACCCACGGCGCAGTTCGACCGAGGGTGACATCAACCTCTACTTGCGACACAAACCCATCGCCTCTGGTGGATGTGGATGTGCTTTCAGGTCGGGCAGGCTCAGGCACGGGCAAGCCATCCTCAAGCAGGCTGAGAATGTACTCGTACCTGGCGTCTGCAAGGTTCTCAAGCGCCTCATCAAGCGTTAAGCCATCGGACATACAACCCGGTAAGTCAGGATGCGCCGCCAGGATAACGCGCTCGCCCTGGACCGTGTCATCGAGTGAGATGAGAACGGAATAATCCAGTGCCGCCAGCGCTTTGGCCTGCCGTTCCAGTTCCAAGTGGTCCATCCTGCCTACCTTCCTTCCGCTCTCGAACGCTGCAACTCGTCAACAGCTTTGAGGGCAATCTTGACATAAGTGATCAGCACCCGTGAATGGCGCGGTAAGGTTTGTCGAAATTCCGGCAGTTCAGGAATGCTTTATGACATCATGCTTTGCGCCGTGGCGAATCTCAAAGCCGAATGCGAGATAGAGATCCACGATGTCATCGCGTGTGCAGTTTGCCGGAGCATTTCGCAGTCGCTCCAAAAGCCTGTCAGCTTTGCCTGGCACCGGCAGCTTGTCTCCTATGCACGCGGCGCAGGCTGTTCGATCACTTCGAAAGGAAGTGTACCTTTCAGGTCGTGGTCGACCAGGATAGCAAATTCGTAACGTCCTGGCTTGGGGAATACGATGTTCTCCAACCTGACCATGTTGTTCAGGTACACCCGCTGGCCTTTGTCACCGTGCGGAACCTGCGCGCTGACGGGTAAACTCATGACAAGCTGCCCATCCTCGTCAACCAGCTTAAACTCCAGCGCAAACTGCCTACCGTACTCGTGCGGTGAGGCGAGAAGTTGCGCTACCAGATGTAACGCACCATGACGGGCCGGAAATGCAGAAGCCCTGATCTCCGTGAAGATGCCTACCAGCGTGAGCTTGCCATCGGGCGTGGCTGTTGCGTAGTCTGCGATGACGAGAAAAGTCAGCTCCACTTCGACTTCCTTTCAGGCACCATGACGAGCCGCGCTCGGTTATTACTCCGTCGTCTTCTTCTGCTCTTCCAGCGCCAGCAGTGCGCGCAGCGGGATGCCCATGACGCTGTAACCGGAATCGACGTAAATCGTTTGCCCGGTCACCAGACGGCCCCAATCGGAGCACAGCCAGACCGCCGTCTTGCCCACGTCTTCCTGCGTGACCAGCTCCGGGATGGGCGAGGCCAACTCGCTGAAGCGCATCATGTCGCGGAAACCGGGGATGCCCGCCGCCGAGAGCGTCTTGATCGGGCCGGGCGAGATGGCGTTGACGCGGATATGCTGCGGGCCGAGGTCATAGGCGAGGTAGCGCGTGGTGGCTTCGAGCGCCGCCTTGGCCACGCCCATCACGTTGTAGCGCGGCATGACCTTTTCCGAGCCGTAGTACGTCAGCGAGACGATGGAGCCGCCGTCCGGCATGAGATGGCGGGCGCGCTGGGCCATGGCCACGAGGCTGTACGCGCTGACGTTGAGCGCCGTGGTCCAACCCGACCGGCTGGTGTTCACGAACTCGCCTTCGAGGTCTTCACGGGTGGCAAAAGCGACGGCGTGGACCAGGATGTCGAGCTTGCCGAAGCGCTCTTTCGCCGCCGCAAAGACCCGGTCCAGCGCGGCGTCGTCCGTGACGTCACATTCCTGGACAAAATCGAGGCTCAGGCTCTCCGCGAGAGGCGTGACGCGCTTCTTGAGCACCTCACCGGCGTAACTCAGGCCGACCGTCGCGCCTTCCTGGTGCAGCGCCTCGGTGATTCCCCAGGCAATCGAGTTCTTGTTCGCCACGCCGAAGATCAGGGCGTTTTTGCCGTCGAGCAGTCCCATGTTTTCGCTCCCTCTGTGTGATGGCCGAATAGTATAACACGCGGAAGGGCCGAGAGATGCCGGAAGAGGCCGTTGGCGGCTATGATTGCGGCATTCAATTTGATGGATTTTGTCGTACAAGAGGTCGGCAGATCTCGGCGCGCGCAAGGCTATGGATACGCGGCCAAAGGCAGGGAACTTGTCTGTTCACCCATAAGGGCCTTGCGGTGCATTATGTAAAGGTAGGCATCTTCGAGTGAGGGTTCTACACTACACGCCAGTGATGAGGGCGGCGTGTCAGCGATCATGCGTTGCATCAACTTACCGTCTTGTTCTGAAACGCTGAGCATTGCATTGCTATCCAGCCGATCTAGAGCGCTATCTTTTCTCTCTAATGCCCAGATATGCCCACGTGCCTGCGCCATCAACGTACGCGGCGAACCTTGGAAGAGAATCCGCCCTTCATGCAAGATGACAATGGTATTGCCAACTTGCTGCAGATCCTCAACGATATGCGTTGAAAGGATGACAAGCCGCTCTCCTGCGAGAGAAGCGAGTATGTTCCTGAAGCGCACACGCTCTACAGGGTCCAAACCGGCCGTTGGCTCGTCAACGATAATCAGCTTGGGGTTGTTCAACAACGCGATAGCAATTCCCAACCGCCGTTTCATGCCGCCGGAGAGCACTTCAGCCCGCTCTCGGCGGCAGGACAGCAATCCAGTCTGATCGATCACCCGGTCGATTTCGTGGCGGCGCGCCTGCGGATAGCTAATCCGCTTGAGGATAGCGAAATAATCAAGGTTCTGCTCAACACTTAGCTTGATGTGGACGCCAGGTGTTTGAGGCAAGTAACCTAAGGTAGCGCGGATTGCTTGCTGATCGCTGTTATCGTCAATACTGAAGCCAAAGACTCGTGCTGTACCCTGTGTCGGCCTTAGCAGTGTGGCCAGGATGCGCATCAACGTCGTTTTCCCCGCGCCGTTCGGTCCAATTAAGCCCACCACACCTACATCTAGTGTAGCGGTAATGTCGCGCAGAGCATGTGTGCCGTTAGCGTACGTTTTGCTCAAGTGGACGATGTCTATCATGCGCTTCGTACCTGCCGGGTATAGACGCTGCTGAAAACGATCCACAGTAGAGCAATCTGCAGAACCGCAGACAGGAGCGGTAATGGCAAGATGCTTGCGTCCACAATTGGCCCTATTGGATTGACGACATGCAAAGGCAATTTCGCAGCAGAGGTAAGCCAGTAAATGCTCGTGCGATATGCCATGTCCATATGGGGCACAATCAGGTGCCCAACGGCACTGTTGTGCGTTGCAGTCACCACAATCCACATACCCATCGAGAGTAGCAATTTGCTAGCGGCCTCTAATTGTGGGCGGATGAATGTGCCGAGAAAAAGCGCCATGCCCACAGCGTACACAGTAAAAGCGGCGACACCGTAAAGCATGATGGCAGAATAGGCGGCAATGTGAGGAAGGATCGAGGACAGCGCCGACCAGCTTGTAAGGAGCAACAGGATGAGGAAGGGGACCACGCTGAAGCATGTAACGCTAATGAGCACAGCCAGAATCTGAGCCATCAGGAAAGTGAATAGATACTCACGCGGGGACAAGATAGCCAGCGTTAGCTCTTCGAGCGCGTGTCGGCGGTTCTGAAAGAAGGTTTCGAGAGTAATCCAGGTAAGAAAAAAAGGAGAGAGGATAGAAAACGCCGCGAAGTACTGGGCAAGAAATTCATAAGCCCCGGTAGGAATGGCGATAATGCCTTTCCGCGAACTGACCGCTGTAAGGAACCACAGCAGGACGAGCGACGCATTGAAGAGCGTCAAACGTCCACCCTGAAGCCCAATCAAGGTCTGGTAGCCTATGTGCCCTGCAAAGCGATGAGGCGTAGCAGGCAAATACGACTGCACCCTCTCCGAAACACTTCTTAGCAGGGTGAGTAGTCGCTGAGTGAGTGGCCCTCCCTGGAAGAAAGTCCGTCGACGGGCCTTCCCCTGCGAGGACGCCCTCAACAAGCGTTCCGTATTGCCTAGCATTCGCCAGATCAGAGGCAGTGCTCCGACGCCAATCGATAAGTAGAACAGGCGCATCAGCCACCACAGCCCTGGCCTGCGGTAAACATCGAGAAAGTCGAACATCCAGTAGAAGGTGGGGCCTTCCGCTGATGCGGGTGGCATTTGCACGAATGCGAGCAGAACAGCCAAGACGCCGATAAGCGACCCTAGTATTGAATTGCACATCCAGAGGGTGGCAAGAAGCGCAAGGTTACCAAAGCTGAAGATACAGACAAAGAGACTTACCAGGCCGGGCAGAACGTATCGCCCATCCAACTCGGATTGGAAGTTCAGAATGATAAAGAGCGTGGCGCACAGGACAATTCCGCTCCCTAGCGAGGCACTGTAAATGTAGCCTAACTGTGTGTTTATCTGCCACCGTAAGGAAACACCCTGCGAAGCAAGCATCTCGAGTAACGGCTGATCCTGGGGCCGAAACACACCTGAGATGATCTGCACAGTGATAAGGCCGAAAACTAGCATTATCAGAATCAAAACTGATACAGTAATGGGCAAATAAACTAATCCAGGCAATGGAGCATTACGTGGAGAGGGACCAGCGTTACTTAGGCGGTCAAGCAAGACCAGCACAGCGCAGAGCACTATGCCGCTGGACAGAGACATTATGCGTGAGCACGTCCAAACGTATCGAAGGGGCATGGCCTGAGTCTGGATGATCTCATCATCGCGCAAAACTAGTTTACCAGGATGAAAGCGCGGTCGGACCTTCAAATTGATACCATTATGGCTGATTGCGAAAAGTAGCAAATCCCTATTTCAAGGATGAAGGGCAGCGGTCTATGGGAGGCCCTGCCCTTCCTAGCTATTAAACGGACTAGTAGCAGAATAACCAGAAGTTGCACCAACCCTCCCATGTCGAGGAGCCATCTGGTTGATAGCAAATCTTAATGAAACCTAGCACGGGGACCGGGCCGAGGTAGCACCACCCACACGACCGCCACTCTTCGCAGCAGGACTGGCCTGGGCAAGGCGATGCCAATTGGGTATCGCTACTAGCATTACGAGACGATGCTAAGGTAACACCCGCCGTAGCAAGTATTACGGACATCACAAGGCACAATGTTACCAGTAGCTTGGGAAAAGGTCGAACGTACATGTGGAGCTCCTTATCCTTTTAGCACGGAGCGGTAACGGTGCAGACCTCTGCACATCCTGAGTCGTCCCAAATGAGATTCCCAGCACCATCCCAGCACCGCTCATACCATCCTCGTTGAACAAAGCGCACATTAAAGATCGAGCAGTACCCGCAATTGTTGTATCCACACCAACCACCACTAACACAGCAATTGGTACATGGTGCATTTAGAAAACTGTGGGACGAGACCAATCGCTGTGCCGCCATTGCCGTGCCAGTAGCAGCTAGCAGCATGGAGATCACGAACACAACGATAATAAGATAACGAATGGGACGCGTGCTCCAAGTCATTGCTGCTCTCCTTCCTTTGATCACTCATTTCTTGACCACTAATCAAGATAGCCGCTTAGGACTAGCGGATAGCCGCAGCGAGATGCTCAAGATCTGCCAAGCTGTTACCATAACCAACTCTGCGTATCACACCTTCCTTATCTATAGCGTAGAAAAAGGGGGTTCCTGGAACCACATAGCTTCGTCCCACCTCATCTGTGTAGTTGAGAACCGGAAACGAGAGACTGTGTTCGGACACCAAATCAACGTTTTCGGAAGGCTCACCGCGAGAGATGACCAGCACCTGGATCCCTGGGTAACGTTGGGCAAAAGTGTTGAGGCTGGGGTACACCTGTTTGCAGTAGGGGCATGTAACCGATGTGAAAGCAATGAGGACACTCGATGTACCGATATAGTCGCTTAGTCGGATTTCGGATTCATCTGTGGATAATAAGCGAAAATCAGGTGCGTTTGTGCCACCTATGGCACTCTCGACTTCGTCGGTAGTTACACGCGGAAGGTAAAAGACGCGCATAACTGCATCTAGGTCGCTCTGAACTCGCTGCACATAGGCAAATAGCCCTAGTACGGCAATCGAAAGCATCATATTTGAACCAAGCACGACTAGAGGTGCTAGATTCCGCTTTAACCATCTCATACGTTTATCTCCACAATAGATCATTTTGTGAAAAGTGTAACAAAAAAGAGGAGTGATGTCAATCATTACTCTTCTCTAATTAGGACATAGCTTCATTTGCATCAACCGAACTTGACAAATAACGCAACAGGCCCCGCGCGTGCGGAGCCTGTCGTGTCGAGTGGAGGTGGAGGACTCTGCCATCCTCGTCCAGAAGAACCCTCCCGAATGCGTCTACAAGCATAGTCAGGCTATTTGTTTTTTCGCCCGGCGCAGCCCCGGCTGACAGGGTCTCGCACCCGGCTATCCGATGATCTTAAGCGCTGTTTATCGGCGTCACAACGCAGCAGCCTGATATTGGTCACGCCTGCGACACCCGCCGACCAGGCCCGACGGATGGCAGACGGATAACCCCGCAGGGCTATCGGCGTTCGCCACCGCTACTTACGCAGCGAGAGCGAGACGCGGGGAAGTGCTGTTGGCACTTAAGGTTTTGCACGTTTTTACGAGGACATGCGCCTCGGCTTGCAGCAAACGCTCAGCTTCCCCTGTCGAACCTATTTCACCCCCGTGATACGCGAAAGAGTATAGCACAGAAGTGCGGAAAAGTGGAGAGCGAATCTGCCCGCCGCCGCGCCCGTTGCAGCGGTTGGCGGTATACTGGGGAACAGGCCTCTGCGCCGTGTCCGCGCGCCATTCAGCGGGAGTAGCTCAACATGCAGCCAGGCGACCGCATCGAAAACTACGTGCTCATCGAACAGATCGGCCAGGGCGGGCAGGCCGCCGTCTGGTCCGCCGAAGACGAACAGCTCAAACGCATGGTAGCGGTGAAGACCATCGACCTGACCGCTCCCATCGTCGCGCCCGGCTCGTCAATGGCTACCATCGGCGCGGACGAGCAAGCCGCCCGCTTCCGCAGTGAGGCGAAGATCATCGCGGAACTGGAACACCCGAACATCCTGCCCATTTACAGCTTTGGCCAGCGCGGCAACTGGCTATATATCGTCATGCGCTACATGGCGGGCGGCACGCTGCGCAAGCTGATCAACCGCGAAAAGGTGGACCTGGACCGGCTGATCAAGCTGGCTGAGCCGCTCGCCGACGCGCTGGATATGGCCCACCAGCATCGCATCGTACACCGCGACATCAAGAGCGTGAATGTGCTTCTCGACGCCCAGCACCGCCCCTATCTGGCGGACTTCGGGCTGTCGGTGACTATCGGCGATCCCAGCCAGCAGAGTGGATCGGGCACGCTGGCCTACATGTCGCCCGAACAGCTTCGTGGTGAGCCGGTCGATCACCGCAGCGACATCTACGCCTTCGGCATCCTGCTTTACGAGATGCTGACCAAAGACGTGCCCGCCGCCGGAAACCAGCACTGGAATCTGGCGCAGATGATCAGCCGCGCCGCGCTGCCCGTGCCGGACGACGCGCCGCACGCCGTGGCCGAAGTGCTGCGCCGCACGACGGCCTATGACCCGGCAGACCGCTACCCGTCGGCCATGGCCGTGATCGAGGCCCTGCGCGCCGCCCAGCGCACGCTGGAAGCCAGCGCCGCCGAGGCTATCGATGACGGCCTGCTGACGCTGCTGCCCATCTCCGACCCGGCGTACCAGGCGCAGGTCGAAGCCGAGCGGCTTTTCGCCGGGGCGCTGGAAAAATGGGCGGATGGCGCGGGGCGGTTCCGGCTGTACGAGGAAGATTTCAAGTACGTCGATTCGTTCTACAGCGTGGGCGACGAATTGGGCATGTCGCTGGACGAGGCCGCGCGCCGCCTGATGCTGCGTGGCGCGCTCGAACACGGCCACAACCTGGATTACTGGTGGGAACAGGCGGGCAGCGTGGCTGAACAGCGCGCTGTGGCGCTCCAGACGCTCAGCAGCGAACTGGCCTCGGCCCGGCTGCGCGCCATCGAGCGGTTGGAGAGTATCCCCGACTCGCACCCGCCCGCCATCCCGATCCGTGTGGCGACCATCATTCACCGCGATCCGGAGCCGGCGGTGCGGCTGGCGGGTGTGCGGTTGCTCGAAGCGCGGGCGGAGAAGGCGACAGCATGGCGCGATTTCGCGTTCGGCGAGGTGATCGACAACGTGCTGGCCGATCTGGCCTCAAACGACGCCGCGCGCCCGCTCACGCTGGCCTCGCGCGGCCCGGCAGACTCGGTCGCCCAGGCGGCGGCGCGGGCCATCGGGCGGATTCGCGCGGGGAATGCGGCGCGCAAGGTGGCGCAGCACGCCGCCGAGGGTAGCGCGACGGCCCGCGAGGCGCTGATCGCCATCCGCGACGAAGCGCCCAGCCTGCCGCCCGGCGTGGAGCAGGGTTTGCGGGCGCGCACCTTCGGCCTGCTCTCGCTGCGCCAGTTCTTTCGGCGTGGGCTGCTGGCGCGCTATCTCGGCGCGGCGCTCGGCTTCGGCCTCGGCTTTGCCGCCATCCAGTTTTTCCAGTATGGCGAGCGCGAATTGCTCTTTCAGCAGGCGGTGGGCAACGCGATAGCCAGCGGCGCGCTGTACGGGGCGCTGGCCGGGCTGGCGGTGCTGTTCGCCTCGGAGCTGGCGGCGCGGCTGAGGGCCTGGAATCGTATCGGGCGTATTCTGCTGGCGCTCGTGGTGGGCAGCCTGTTCTCGGCGCTGCTGTTCATCGTGCTGCGGCAGTATTACTACTTCAATCCGGAGCCGGTGGATAACGTGATCTGGCTGGTTGGGCCGATCATCGTCTTCATCGCCGGGTTCGCCCTCGCATCCGGGCTGACGCGGAACGTGCTGCTGCGCATGCTGGGCGGCGGCCTGGGCGTCTTCCTGGCGGTGTACGGCTCGCACCTGGCCTACGAGACGGGCCAGACCTACGATCCGGTGCTCTTCTTCAACCAGACGGAAGGCGTCAACCAGCCGTTGGCGCTGAGCCTGATCCTGGCCGTGCTGCTCGGCGTGGTAACGTACCTGCCGGACGTGGTGCGACGGCTGCGGGGGAATGGCCGAAGCTAGGCGGCCTGGAAACCCTCGCCCCCGATCCCTCGGTAAGAAGGGGGGCTGAAAAATCACGAATTGACCTCACCCCAACCCCTCTTCATTTGGGAGAGGAGCTTTTTTTCTCCCTTCTCCAACGTGGAGAAGGGGAGAGATTCTCGAGGGGGGCTACGGCTACCCCCTCAAATTGCCCCCTCCATTAAGTACCTACCCTTGTCAGGCCGGGGCGATGAGGTAAGCAGTCTTCACTTGTTCCTTCTCCGAGGCTCTCTCAAGGCGAGAGGGGTCGGGGGAGCGAGGGCTGGGCTTCGCTTTACCACGCCTTGACCCACACGTTGCCCAGGCGCAGCATGGTGTTCTCGTCCGTGCCCGGCGCGGGGATGCGCACGCCGTCCCACCACTGGTACACCGCCAGCCGGATGCCATATGCGCCGGTCGCCAGCGGATAGGGCAGCTCCAACTCACGCTCTTCGATGTACATCTGGCCCGGCTGCCAGCGGCTCGTCTCCGGCGGGCCGTTCAAGAGCATGGGCGGACCGTCCACCTGGGACATGACGCCGCCGCGCTCGTCGCTCCAGCTGTACGCGCCCACGCTGTAATCGAGCGCAACGGGCGCATCCGCCGACCACCACAGCCGGAGCCGCACCGTATCGCCCTCGCGCCACACGAGCGACAGATTGGCGTCGTTCAGGATTTCCGCCCCGTGAAAGCGCATCCCGTTCTCAAAGAGCACACCGAGCGGGTCGGGCGGCGCTTCGTACAGCCGCCAGAAGAACGACTCTTCGCCAAATTCGCGGCTCACGGCGCGGCCATTGGCGACGGCGGCCAGCGCGTCGGGCGCTTCGTTGCCCTCGTAGGCTACGTACCACACGCGCCGGTACGCAACGGGTGAGTCAGCCGATACTGCCGCCTGCGCCGCGTCGATGAAGGTCAGGCCGTTGGGAAAGTACGCCCGCGTGAAGTAGTCCCATTCTTCCATATCAATCGGCGGGCAGCCCCGGCAGTCGAGGTCGCGCACGATGGCGTCGCCGTTGCGCCACTCGTGCTGAAGCGTACTGAAACTGGTCACGAACGGAATGCGCGGGACCGTCTCGTAGCGCTCGTTGAGGGGAATGTGGTCGAACATGAGCGCGGCCAGCACCACCGCCATACCGATCTTCGCGGCGCGCGGCAGCTGCGCAAGCCCCCAGCCGATCCACAGCGCGAAGCCGACCATGACCCAGGCCAGATGGCGCGCATTGAAGGCGTCGATGTTCGCCGTGATGGGCATGAGCGCCACGGGCATGAGCATCCACACCGCCAGCGCCACGACGCGCCGCTCGATCCGGAAGCGCTCCACGATGAGCAGCGCCGCGATCAGGAACAGCGCCGCCCAGAGCGCCGGTTGTTGCCCGAAATAATCCAGGTAGTGGTTGGCCAGCCGCTCGCCGGGCGGCGCGTAGGGGAAAAAGCGGTCTACGATGTCGCGCTTGACGCCGTATACGTACAGCCGGTTGGCGATCTCCGGCGCGCACAGGATGGCGGTGACCAGGCCCGGCAGAATCCAGCGCGCGATCCACATCCGCAGGCCCGGATAGGCGATCAGCGTGTACAGCCCGACCATGCCGATGGCGAACACGGCGGTGGTGTGCACGTAGATCATCGCCGCGAAGGTGAGCGCCACCCACAGCGCCCGCCGCCAGTGAGGCCGGTCAAAATAGCGCTTGGCCAGCAAGAGCGCCAGCACGAAGAGCGCCACATTGAGCATGTAGCCGCGCACGATGGTGCTGATGAACAGGATGTAGCCGAACGCGCCGAAAGCAAGCATGGCCAGCAGCCCGGCCTGTACGCCGAACAGCCGTCGCGCCAGCCGGAAGACGAGCGCCGCGCCGACGAGCATGGTCAGCACGATCAGGATGCGCAGGCCAAAGGGCGTGATGCCGGTCAGGGCGCGCCAGGCGTGCAGTTGCAGGAAGAACCCGACGGGCCAGTCGTAGCCCACCCAGTCGAGCGTTTGTTGGACGCTGCCGAGCGTGATCCAGGTGGACCACGCCTCATCCTTCTCCATGTTCAGCGTCGGCAGGCGCGCCACCCGGCTGGCGAAGATGACGAGCAAGATGCCGACGAGCAGCGCCAGCGGCACGCGCACCGGGCGCGGCCCGATCCGCCCGGCGACGATGGCGGGCGCGCCGCGTGGCACAAGCCACAACGGCGGGCGGGGCAGCGTCAACACACGTTTCGGGAATCGGAAGCGGGTATGTAGCGCCATAGTTCGTTATGAGATTTGGCTGCGGATGTAAGAAAGACCATCACGAAAGCTGAGCAGCGTCCTGCATTTCAGGTCCGCCAGGATACGCTTCACATCGGTGATGTCAAAATCTTCGCTGTTGCGGTTGAGGAAGCAACTTACCGCCGGGCGCGCGTCGCCCAGATGGGAGACAATCGAGGCAAACACTGTCGCATCCTGAACCTGTCTGAAAATGTCCTCGTAGACCTGCGCCGACCGGATCGTTTCTGCCGTGAGTGGGATAATCGTCGCTTGGCTGAGCAAATCGGCGATCACCTGGCTGAAGCGTACTTCCTCGTCCACGCTGCTGCGGGCCAAGAGCGGGATTATCGCGCGTGAGGTATCCACATCGGCCCGGAACAACTCAGAACGGCCCAGTTGCGCCAGTTGGAGTTCGAGGCTCTTCTGAATCTGCGCACGCTCTCTCTTACGCCGGAGCAGGTTCGCCCGGGACTCGACAAAAGCAAAAGCGGGAAGGTGGAGCGTTGCCCGGCCTTGACGGCACAGATCAAGAATGTCGGTGCAGGCCTGGTGCTCTTCCTGCATGAGCGCCATTTCGAGGATGAAGTTTGATTCGACGTAAATGTTCATGCCGCTTCGTGGAAGGCGATGTGACCGCGCTGGATGGCGTCGTAGAGTCCTGACTCTTTCAGCCAGTGGACGTTTTCGGGGCGTACATCCCCGAACTCGCGCGTGAGCGTGACGCGGTTCAGCCAGGCATTGACGACCATCCCCAGGCTTTCGACATCGAGTTCGTGGGCTTCGATCCCGGCGTCACCGAGATACCAGTCGAGGATGGGCGCGGGGTCGATTTCGTAGGTCGGTGGGGCGTCATCCGGCAGCTCGCTACCCGCCCAGAGGAAGAAGCGTTCGGGCAGGGCCAGAAGAAAGTACGGCACGTCAGGCAGAAAGCCAGACTCGCGCAGATCTTTGCGCAGCGCCGCCGCCCAGGCAGCCGTCATGCCCAGCCGCCGCACTTTGACCTCGACGATGAGTGTCAGCCGCGCGTCCCGGTCGTAAATTGCCACGTCAAATCGAGTGCGCATCGGCGTGCTCCTGCTGGACATGCGCTCTTTTCGCTGCCATTATACCTGATCCGGCCAGGCCCCCCTAGCCTGCCCTGTTTCCCGCTGCGTTTGTGCCGTACAATGGACCTTTCAGCGTGAGAGACGAGTGTGAGCACATGGAACGCCCTTTTGATGCGGAGTTGATCGTGGTTGGCGGTGGGCTGGCGGGCACAGAAGCCGCGTGGCAGGCCGCCGAGCGTGGCATTCGCACCGCCCTGTACGAGATGAGGCCGGCCCGCATGACGCCCGCCCACCAGACCAAGCACCTGGCAGAGCTGGTGTGCAGCAACTCGCTCGGATCGGACCTGCCCGACCGCGCGCCGGGCCTCTTGAAGAACGAATTGCGCCGGATGGACTCGCTGTTGATGCGTGCGGCGGAACGAGCCGCCGTGCCGGCGGGCGGCGCGCTGGCCGTGGACCGCGAGCGCTTTGCCCAGGAAGTGACCGGCGCGCTCGAATCGCACCCTAACCTGCGCATCGTGCGCGAAGAAGTGAGGCGCGCGCCGGACTCGCCTGCCGTGATCGCGTCCGGGCCGCTCACTGCCGACGCGCTGGCGGCGGACATTGCGCGGCTGGTGGGTGACGAGTACCTGTACTTCTACGACGCCATCTCGCCCATCGTGACCGCCGAGTCCATCGACATGTCCATCGCCTTCCGCGCCAGCCGCTACCAGCGCGGCGACGATGCCAAGGGCGATTACCTGAATTGCCCGATGAACCGCGAGGAATACGAGCGTTTTGTCGAGGCGCTGCTCGGCGCGGAGACGTACACGCTGCACGACTTCGAGCGCGAAGACCCGCACTTCTTCGAAGGCTGCCTGCCCATCGAGCAGATGGCGCGGCGCGGCAAAGAGGCGCTCGCCTATGGCCCGATGCGCCCGGTTGGCCTGCGCGATCCACGCACCGGCCACCGCCCGTGGGCCGTCGTCCAGCTTCGCCGCGACAACCTGGCGGGCACGCTGTATAACATCGTCGGCTTCCAGACTAACCTGCGCTTTGGCGAGCAAGAGCGCGTCCTTCGTATGATCCCCGGCCTGGAGCACGCCGAGTTCATGCGCATGGGCCAGATGCACCGCAATACGTTCGTCAACTCGCCCAGCCTGCTGGACGCCTCGCTGCAATT
>JADZBY010000233.1 GCA_020851855.1 Anaerolineae bacterium | reverse complement strand
TTTTTCACCGCTTTTTTATCGAAAGTGATAGGCTTACCTCTTCCCGCTAAGTTAAGGATATGTTAAACTGCGTTTAAGAGCGAGTGAACCGATACGCAGGTCGGTGAGAGGTCGGGGAGAGGGTAGGATGGTCGCCTTGCGCACCGCATTTGACCGACAGCTGAACGCACTGGAAGGCGATGTACGGCAGATCGCCAGCATGGTAGAGCGCCAGCTCGCGGACGCCGTGCAGGCGTTGCAAACGCGCGATACGGCGCTGGCGCAGAGCGTCATCGACATGGATGTAGAAGTCAACCGGCTGCGCTACGAGGTCGAAGAACAATCCTACCTGCTGTTGGCGCTCCAGCAGCCGACGGCGGGCGATATGCGGCGCATTGTGGCCTGTGTGAGCATCGCCACCAACCTGGAGCGCATGGGCGACCACGCCGCCGGGATCGCGCGGCTGGCGCTCCGGCTGTGCGAGCAGCCCGTTGCGCTCGCCGTGCCGGCCTTTAGCGACATGGCCAGCCGCGCCATCGCTAACCTGCGGCTGGTCATGGAAGCCCTGGAGAAGCAGGACGCCGATCTGGCGCGCAAAGTGGTGCAGTACGACTGGCCGATTGACGGGATGCACCGGCAGGTCTACGAGCAGATGATCCAGACCATGATCGGGGACCCCGGCACGGTGGAGTGCGCTACCATGCTGCTCTGGGTGTCACACAACCTGGAACGCTATGCCGACCGCATCCTGAACATCTCGGAGCGCGTGATCTACATGGTCACGGGCGTCTTGCACGAGGCGCGCATCGATCCCATGCCCTGAGCCGGCAGCGCTTCAGCTTCCATTCCCCTAGAGCGAGAGAAGAGAAACGCGGACAATGCCTGCATTGTCCCTACGGCGTGGCGTGTAGGGACGAGGCCTGCCTCGTCCGCTACTCGTCGTGTTCTTGCGCTCATCGTGTTCTTGCGCCCGTCGTGATGTTGCGCCTCACCCCTGGCCTTCTCCACGCACAGTAAGTGTAAAGAGGGGAAGCGGCGCGGACAGGGGCCGGGGGTGAGGGTTCCTCTCAGCGCCGCCGGTACTTGGCCATCAGCTTCTTGTACGGGTCCGTGCCGGGCTTCATCGTCACCTCGCGCGTGCGGCCATCGTCTTTCGTCGCGCCCAGAATGCCAAGCTGTTGCAAGAGGTCCATCAATTGCGCCGCACGCGGGTATGTCGTGCCCAGCCGCCGTTGCAACAGCGCCACAGATACTTCCCCTTCGCGCACGGCAAGGTCGATGGCGTCTTCGAGCATCGCCTCGTGCTCGGAGAGCGACTCGCGGCGTGTGATGGCCAGCTCCCAGGGCGCCACGCCGAGCGGCTGCGCCTCGCCGGTGGCCTCGCGGGACGCCTGCCATTCTTTCCAGAAGGCAACGATACCGTCCAGCTCATCGTCAGAAACGTAGCAGCCCTGAATACGGCGCGGCACGGCGGCGTCGGGAGCCTGATAGAGCATGTCGCCGCGCCCGACGAGCGACTCCGCGCCGGTCGTGTCCAGGATCACGCGCGAATCGACGCCCGACGCGACGGCGAACGAGATGCGCGCCGGGAAATTGGCCTTGATCAGGCCGGTAATCACGTCCGTCGAGGGTCGCTGCGTGGCGACGATGAGGTGAATGCCGACGGCGCGCGCCATCTGCGCCAACCGCGTGACGGTGCGCTCCATCTCTTCGGGCCGGGAAAGCATCAGGTCGCCGATCTCGTCCACGAAGATGAGCATGTACGGCAGTTGCTCGCTCTGGCGGCGTTTGCCCAGGGCGCGGTTGTAGATTTCGATGTTGCGCGCCGCCTCGACTTCCAGCAGCTTGAACCGGCGGTCCATTTCGCGCGTCGCCCAGCGCAACACGCCGATGATGCGCTCGATGTCCGTCTCGACCGGGCCGAGCAGGTGCGGCAGGCCGTTGAAGCGCGTCAATTCGACCATCTTTGGGTCGAGCAGCACGAGCTTGACGCGGTCCGGCATGTTGTTGAGCACGAGCGCCGTGATCATCGCCGTGATGGCCACCGATTTGCCCGAACCGGTTGTGCCGGCGATGAGCAGGTGCGGCATGGTCGCCAGATCGACGACGACCGGCTCGCCGGACACGTCGCGGCCCAGCGGCACGACGAGCGGCAACTGGCGCATCTGTGAGGGGTCATCCGGGTCGGGCTTCAGGTACGCTTTGGCGAAGGCTTCCGTTTCCATGACCGGGCGCAGCGCCACGATGCTCGGCGTGCGGTTGGGCACTTCGATGCCCATGTACGGGTGGCCGGGCACATAGGGCTGGATGCGCAGGCGTTTCGCGGCGAGCGCCAGGGCAAGGTCGCTGGCCAGTGAGGCGATCTTGTTCACGCGCACGCGCTGCGTGACGACTGAACCGGCGTCGCCGGTCAGCTCGCGGAAGGGCTGCACGGCGTACTGCGTCACCGTCGGGCCGACTTTCACGTCGATGACTTCAACATCGATGTCAAATTCCAGCAGCGTATTTTCGATGATGCGGACGTTGTTGTTGATCTCTTCTTCGGTGGGCCGGTTCAGCTCCGTCTCGCTCAACAGGCTGAGCGGCGGCAGCCCCTCGCGTGGGATGTCACGCCGCGTATCCGAGAAATCATCGACGGTAAAATAGCGGGATTGGCGCGGCGCGACGGCCAGGCTTGCCGGCGCGGTGGGCAGCGATACGGATGGACGCGATACGCCGATGGGCACGGGCGCGGACGGCTGCGGCGGGCGCGACGGCTCACCCGAATCGGCGGCGTCCGGCTCGGCGTCGGCGGGCGAGGCTGAACGGACCGCCGCCGGGCGCAAGGGCGACGGTGCGGGCTGTGCGGGCTGTGCGGCGGGCGGCGCGGCAGTCGCGGCAGTCGCGGGAGCCGGGCGCGCCGGGCCGATGGGCGTAGGAGTCGGAGTCTGCTCGTGCGCCGCCGGGGCCGGAGCGGGCGCGCCGGTTCGGGTCGGGTCGCGGCGCGGCGGCACGGTGAGGATCGTCTGGTCGCCGGGCTGCGGCGCGGGCTGCACCGCGATGGTCGGCTCGTCGGGCGCAATGCTCGCCGCGAGCACGGTCAGGTCGGGCGCGTCGTCGGCGGCTTGCGGCGGCCCAGCTTGCAGCGCGTGCGCCTGGCGGGCGGCGATGCGGGCTTGCGCTTCGGCGTGGATGGCCTGCCGGTTCTGGCGCGACGTGTCGAAATAGACCCGGATGCGCTCCGCGATGCGATCCAGCCATATACTGACGGCCTTGAGCGCGGCGCGAAAATGCTTCCGGCGCAGGGCGAAGATGAGCACCAGCGCCAGCGTGAAGATCAGCGCGTAGATGAACAGGGATAACAGCCGCCCGAACAACAGGGCCATGATCTCGCCCAGCGCCCAGCCGATATACCCGCCGCCCTGCCCACTCCGGGCCAGCGCGCGCGGCTCCGGGTCATTGGCGGCAAGGTGCAGCATGGCCAGCGCCGCGAGGTAGGCGATCTCAATGCCCAGGATGCGCGGCCACGGCATGTGAATGGTCAGGCCAAAGCGCGGCAGGGCGATCAGAGCGCCTGCGCCAGCCAGGAGCAGGCACAGGATAATCGCGCCGAAGCGCCCGAAAAGCTGGCTGAGCATATCCGCCCACTGGTCGGAGAGCGCCGTCGAGGTCACGGCGGATGTGTTGAGCAGGGCGAGCAGCGAGATCAGGCCGAACGCGATCAGGCTGATGGCCGCCACGTCGTCTACCCAGGTCGGGCGGTTCTGGAAGGCGCGCACCAGCTCGCTCGGATCGCGCAGCGCCCGCTGAAGCAACGGCTGGCCCTGGTCCGCGCCTTCCCGCAGCGGGACGATCTTCAGCGGCGCGCCCACCTTTCGGCGCGGGATGAACAAGTCCGGGGAGAGCTTCACCCCACCCTTGCCCCGCGCCGTCGTCGTGCGTGGTTTTTTGCCCTTCGCCGGGCCAGCGCTCGTCTTCGCCATGCCGATTCACCGTTCAGGCCACAAACACGGTTGATTTTATCATACCCGCGACCCTGGCTCCTCTCGCCCTTCGCCATCGGGGAGCGCAAGTGGGGCAAGGTCTTGCGTCGCACATCCGTTCTATTTTACCCCACAAAAACGCGCCTGGCGAGGCAGGCGCGTTCGTGAGGCAGAAGGAAACGGATGGCGCGCGGCGACTATGGATCGTCGTTACGCCGAGCTGCCAGGCCGCGGTTCGGACCGAAGGGATTCCACCGGGCCGGTGGATGTTTCGGAATCGGTCCGGCGCAGGCTCAGGCCCAGCCGGCGCGATTGGCCGTCGATGTTCAGGACGCGCACCCGGACGCGCTCGCCCTCGTGCACCACATTGCGCGGGTGCAGGAAATTGCCCTCGGCCAGTTCCGAGACGTGGATCAGCCCTTCGAGGCCGTCTTCGACGCGCGCGAAAGCCCCGAAGTCCACCACGTTGGTGATCACGCCCTCGATGATCTGCCCGATGCGGTAGCGCTGATCGACGGTTTCCCACGGATCCGGCTGCAAACGCTTGATGCTGAGCGCCACACGGCCCTGATCGCGGTTCACGTCCATGACGTACACCTTGACCGTATCGCCGCGCACCAGCACATCGCGCGGGTGGCTGACGCGGCCCCAGCTTAGCTCGCTGATGTGAATCAGGCCCTCGACGCCGCCCAGATCGACGAACGCGCCGAAGTCGCACAGGTTTGTCACGCGCCCCGCGCACACATCGCCCCGGCCCAGGTGGTCGAGCACGCTTGCCCGTGTGCCGGGCTGGACCTGCGCCGCGCGCTCGGACAGGATCAGGCGGTTCTGATCGGAGTCCAGCTCGATCACGCGCAACGTGAGGCGCTGGCCGACGCGGGCCGCCAGCTCGGCGCGCCGCGACGGGCCATCGGGGATGGACGGGAAGTCGACAAGCTGGCTGGCGGGCACGAATCCGCGCAGCGATCCCCATTCCACCAGCAAGCCGCCGCGATTGTAGCCCACCACGAGCAGCGATATGGTCTGGTCGGCTTCGAACAGGCCGCGCGACTCTTCCCAGTCGGACATCTCCTGGTCCAACGGCGCGCGGTCGCCCCGGGCCGGGACCATGTCGAACGACACATCCCACACATCGTCGTCGTCGCGCGGCGGCGTGGCGGCGTGGCTATCTCCTTCCTGGAGCAGCGCTGCCCAATAGCTCTCGTCGGGTGGCGGTGGAGCAGGTGGAGTGTGGTCGGGGCGGTGCGCATCCCCTGCCAGAGGATTGAACTTACGGTTTGGGGGTCCCTGCCGGCTATCGGTACTTCTGTCCATAGCTCACATTCAACCAACAACACCACTTACGCCGACGATAGCGGAATAACTCTAGTTTATGGGGACGCGATTATAGAGGGGCCTCAAAACCTTGTCAAACGGCATTCGCATTTTCTATTTGGGCAAAACTGACAGATGCGCCGCCTACACCCCACTCGGCGCGGAAATCGTTGGCTTCGATAAGGTAGCGCTCTCAGGCCCTCGGCGGCGGCTGAGGAAGGGGCGCTCGACGAGGAAATGCGCCGCATAGGCCACCACGATGCAAATCCCCGCGCCGATGAATATCCAGCGTACATCCGAAGGCAGCCGGCCATCCGGCGCTTGGCGGATCAGCAAGCCGCACAAAAAGAGCTGTATCGGGAAGTGGGTGACGTACAACGTGTACGAAAACGGGGCGAGCGATTGCAGCGCTTCGAGCAGGCGCAACGAGCCGCCCCGGTTCCGCCAGGCGAGCAGCCCTGCGATCAGCCCGACAAATACCGCCGCCCAGGCCAGATCGGCCAGCGAGCGCAGTTGCGGCGTTGAGGGCGTCGCGAAGATTTCCAGCGGCGCGAGCGGCACGGCGAGCAGCATCAGCAGCGCGAGCCGCGACAGGCGCAGCCGCACATTGCCCGCGTAAATCTCCGCCAGAATGACGCCCAACCACCACAGGATCATCCTGCCGAATACGACTCGGGCCAGCTCCAACGGCCAGAGCGTCGGAAAGAAGCTGAGCGCATACAGACCCACCATCAGCGCCGTGGCCCGCCCGAACGAGCGCCGCGCTATCCACCAGAAGAGCGGATAGAGCATGTAGAACCACCACTCGTACATGAGCGACCAGAACGGGCCATTGGTCCCAAAAGGCTGCACGTACACCGTCATGGTGAAGGCCAGATTGCCCACCAGCGTGCCCAGGTCATGCGCTGGGCGAAAGTCCAGGTTGAGGATGGTTGGCTCGAAGTACACCGGGAGTCCGGCGGCCATCCCCGCCCGGTCCACGACAAACGTGAGCGCCAGGGCGAAGAGGAAGGGTGGGTAGATGCGCATCGCCCGCCGTCTGTAGTACGTCGGCCAGTGTAAGGGCGCGCCCACGCCACTCTCTGCGCGCCGCAGCGCCTGTGGGAGATGGATGACGAAGCCGGACAGCACGAAGAAGAGCAGGACGACCTGGCTGCCCCAGGATAACCCGAGCAGCAGGTATACGACGACTTTGGCCAGCGGCGGGTAGACGTCGGAATGCTGGAAATAGCCGGAGATGAAGCCTTCCCAGAGCAGCCAGCGGGCGTGCACGAAAAGCACGTATATCGCCGCCAGGCCGCGCAGGCTATCCAGAAACGGCACATTGCGGGCGCGCCGAGTGGGAGAGGCCGTCCCACGCGCAGCAAGGGTCGCGATCGGAGTGGTCATGGTGGTCAGTGACGTGGAATGACGTTTCCTGCAAGGCGCTTGTGTAAGAAAGACCCACCGCGACTGCGCTCCAGTACACAGTGTGGGATAAGTGTACCGCGACGTGGTTGGTATGGGCAAAAAATATAACGTGTAACGTCGTCGTTTGACAGACGATACCCCGCCCACGTACAATGAGCTGCGTCTCATCCTCTGGCATTTTCCCCAGGCTTGAGGTTTCGTCTTCCGCACAGAAATCGAGTGTTCACGTGATTGGCTGGGTCGTCGTTGCCGCCCTTCTTGTCGTCAAAGTCATCACACATGCGGCTGTGCTCTTTCCCATGTCTACCCAGGTGGGAATCGTCACGCACCCGTACCTGATGCTGCATGGCCGGGTGTTATACCTTGACGTGCTGGAGCACCGCCCGCCGCTGCCCGCTTTCCTGGTCGCGCTGACCAGCCAACTCACCGGCCTGGACGTGTTCGCCGCCGCTCGCGGCCTGAACCTGGGTGTGGTGCTGCTATCCCTGGTGCTGATTTATGTGCTCGTCCGGCGGCTCAAGGGATCGCAGCTTGCCGGAGTGATCGCCGTCCTGTACTATGCCGCGCTCGAATCGGCCTATCTGTTCGTCATCTTTTACTTTGATACCATCGCCGGGCTGGCGCTGCTCGTCGGTGTGCTGCTCCTGATCGGCGCGCGCTGGCGGCGGCTCGGCTTGTTGGGCGCGGGAATCGCCTTCGGCGTCGCGCTTGCGCTCAAGCCGCATGGGGCGCTCGCGGTCGCTGTCGCCGTACTCTGGCTGATCTGGGACGGGCGCACGCCGGGCCGCCGCTGGATCGACGCAGCGGTTTTCTTGCTCGGCGCGATCCTGCCCACGGCGCTCACCGTCGGGCTGTACGGTGCGGCGGGCCTGTTGGGCGAGTTCTTCTACTGGAACTTCACCTTCAACGCCCTGTATGGCGGCGGCACGGTGGGCACGATCACCGGAGACGGACTGCGGCGGCTGTTGCTGACCCACGTCTGGATGCTGCCGTTCCTCGCGCTGGCGCGCCGCGCGCCGAACCGGCGACAGTATATCCTGGTCTTCGGCGTGACGGTCGCCGCGTTCGTCTTCCACATCCCGCGCTTCGGCGAAATTCATGTCGCCGCTGCGCTGCCGCTGCTCGCGGTCCAGGCGGGCCTCGTCCTGGGGCCGCTCATCCGCCAATGGCCACATTGGCGGGCGTGGCACGTCGATCACGCCATGCTGCAGATGCTGGCCGTGGGCTTGCTGGCCGGGATCACGCTCAACGTGGCCACCAGCTACCTGCCCACGCCTGCCGGACCGGGTCAGATCATCGGCATGGACGACGTGCGGCCCGTCGCAGACTGGCTGCGCGAGCACGCCGGGCCGGACGATACGCTGTACGTCATCCCCTCGACGGATTCGACAGCGCAAATTGTCCCACTTTCCGGACGGATGCCGCCGGGCACGTGGGTGACGTGGAACATCTGGGGCCTTGCGCCGCCCTTCGTCGCGGACCGGCTGCTGGCCGAATGGGAGATTGCGCCGCCGACGTGGATCGTGCGCTTCCCGGACCTCGTCGACGCGGCGACTCCGGAGCGCGTGCGCCGCCTGCTGGAGCCGGTCTGGGGGCGGTACACGCTAGTCTACGAAACTGAGCCGCTGCCGTTCTATGGCCGCGCCGAGATCCTGCACCTGCGCTGAAGCGAATCGCGCCCCCACACCTTGCGTGCTGTAGGGGCGGCTCGCGAGCCGCCCGGTATCCGCCTCTATAGGCTCCTGGAATACAGGGCGGATCATCACGGTGGGCGCGTCGCGACGCGCCCCTACACGGTACGGTGCTGTAGGGGCGGCTCGCGAGCCGCCCAGCTTTAGCTTGGATGTGATGGCCCTGATCGCGCCCCCGCAGGCCGCCTTTGACAGGACCTTGCCCGCTGGTAAAATCGCCCTGGTTCGCACCCCGGAAGGACAGACACGCGCATGGGCCAGGTACATATCTCTTCGCATCCGCTTGTGCGGCACAAGCTGAGCAAACTCCGCGACATGAGGACCGAGCCGCTGAAGTTCCGCCAGTTGGTGCACGAGCTGGCCACGCTGCTGGCCTATGAAGCCTCGGAAGACCTGCAACTGGTCGATGTGACCGTCGAAACGCCGATGGGCAGTGCGCCGGGTGGAAAGCTGGCCGAATCGGTGGGCTTGATCCCGATTCTGCGCGCCGGGCTGGGCATGGTCGAGGGCGTCTGGGACCTGATCCCCGGCGCGGAAGTGTGGCACATCGGCATTTACCGCGACGAGAAGACGTTGCGGCCCGTAGAATACTACAACAAGCTGCCCATTGAGCCGCGCGTGCAGGTGTGCTTCGTCCTGGACCCCATGCTGGCCACGGGCGGCTCGGCAGTGGCCACGGTGAGCATCCTCAAGCGCTGGGGCGTGAGGCGCATCAAGTTCGTGGGCCTGATCGGCGCGCCGGAAGGCCTCAAAGCGCTCACCGACGCCCATCCCGACGTGGATGTGTACCTGGCGGCGTTGGACGAGCGCCTGAACGACATCGGCTTCATCGTGCCGGGCCTGGGCGACGCCGGAGATCGCCAGTTCGGGACCGGCTGAAGCGCCGCGTCAGGCCATCCAGCGCCACGCCGGCAAAGACCCACAGCGCCGGCGTGATGGGGAACAGGTAACGCGGGATGGCCAGCAAGAACAGGTGGATCAGCGCGAAATACACGATCAGCCCGCTGACCGGTGCGTAAATCAGCCATTCGCGCCGCGTGCGCCACAGGCCGGCTGCCGCCAGCACAAGCGCCGACCAGTGCACGACGTACATCAGCGCCTTTGGGACAAAGGTCGGATCGCCCACCAAGCGCGACAGGCCATCCAGGCTGCGATCCTTGCGCAGCCACGCCAGCGCCGCCTCTTTCAGGCTCGGCCCAACGAAAAAGGGCGTGTGGTGCGGCTGCACAAGCGCCTCGCCAAGCTGCCCCAGGCGCTGCGCTGCGTATCCCAGCGGGTCGGCGCGCAGCGTGTCGCCCAGCGTGCGGAGCACCAGTGCGTCGCGCTCGCCGTCGGATGGGACCGTGCCGCCGGTCAGGTCGCGGTAGACCTGATCCATGTTCTGCGTGCCGTCGCGGCCCAGCGTAGCGGTGAGCAGCAAGTCATTCGCGCCGTAGCCGCCGAATTGAAAGCGGTTTAGCCTCACGACGCTGTACACCGTCCACACGCCCACCACGGCCACGTACACCACGAGCAGCACCCCGGCCAGCCGCAATCCACGCCGCCACTCCCGGCGCAGGCCGTGTGTGAGCAGTACGTGCAGCGCCAGGCCGAGCGGAAAGGCGACGAACACCGCCCGCGTCAGCGTTCCCAAGCCCAGCAGCGCGCCCGCCGCCGCCATCTTGCGGCCCAGGCGCTCGTCCGGGCCGACGTACACCGAAATTGCCCACGTCGTCAGGGAAATGAAGAGCGTCTCGGTGACGATCTGGTTGGCGTCGATGATGAAGAGCGGATTGAGGGCGATGCCCAGTGCGGCGGCGACCCCGGCGCGGCGGCTTCCACTCAGCCGGTGCGCGATGCGGTACACGAACGCGGCGAGCGCGGCGCTCAGGATAGATTGCGCCAGCCGCAGCGCGATGATCGCGCCGTCCAAACCGAAGAGCATCTTCGCCACGCCCACCATGAGCGGGTAGAGCGGCGGGAAGGGCACGACATTTTCTGGCCGCATCTGGTCCGTTACGAGCAGTTCTCCGGCGATGAAATACCAGCCGGAGTCATCGACCATCGCCTGATCGGCGCTGATCGTCGCGCCGATGCCCAGCCGCAGCGCCAGAGCGACGAGCACGATGACCGCCAGCCCGATCTGGGGCGACAGGATAAACGGGCGCGGCGCGGTCAGGGCGTTTTCCTGGGCGTGGGCCATAGGCCGCCTCACTTGCGCGCCACGATCAGGACATGCGGATAGGGCAGGTAGTCATTGAGCGGATAGGCGACGGCCTGCGAAAAGCCCGCCTCACAGATTGCCCGCCGCCACAGGCTCGCGCTGCGGTAGTGTACGTGCGAGCGCAGCATCATCAGCTTGTCCAGCGCATAGGTGAACCACAGTTTGTGCAGCGGGCGCGTATTCACGTCCTTGATCAGCAGCACACCGCCCGGCGTCAACGCCTGGTACGCTTGTCGCAAGAGCCGGTCCGCCGCTTCGGGCGTGACATGATGCAGCAGATCGAGCGTTACCACGGCGTCGTAGTCCTGATCAAACTCGTAGCGCTCGGCGTCCTGGCAGAAGAAATGCGCGTTTGTCAGGTTCAGGCGGCTGGCCACGCGCTGCGCCGCCAAGATGCGCGACCGGCTCAGGTCGAAGCCAGTGATGGCCCGGCTCGGCCCATTGAGCGCGTAATACAACGAAAACAGCCCGAATCCGCAGCCGATGTCCAATACGCGGGCTTCGGGCGCAAGGTGCTGTTCCAGCGTGTCCAGGAAGTCGATGTTGATGATGTGAAAACGCAGCGCGCAGTACCAGCGAATGATGGGATTGTCATATGCCTGAATCACGCGCTGGCGGAGTCCGGCTTTCTGGCGGCGTTCGGCGGCGTCGTCGCGCTCGTAAGTGGACAGGCGCAGGAACTTCATGCGGCTCGCTCACTCGTGGCCGTGCGGGACCGCGCCCGCCGGAGCGCCGACCAGGCCGCCGCCAGGGTCGCCGCCGAGAACAGGAACAGCAGCGGGTCGGTCGGGACGCGGTAGCGCGTCGTCGGGCCGCTGAAAATGACATACGCCGCCGTCATGACGATCTGGACGAGCCACAAGAGTGATACCGTGCGCCACTGGCGGCGGGTGAGCGCGACGCCAACCAGGGCAAGCGCCAGCAGTCCGCCGAAATAAACTCGGTGCACTGCTCGCCCGACCTGATCGAAGAGCGAACTGGAATAGGCGATCAGCGCATCGTCTCCGGCCACGCCCGTGATCTCCATCTGGCCCTGATCGTTGACGCTGACGGTCAGGCTGGGCGACGCCGGGGCCGAATCGTCGCCGATCGGGTTGCGCGTCGGGAACACCTCGATGGTCCAATACGCCCACAGCTTGACCAGCATCAGTTCGGGTATCTGCTCTGGGTGCTCACGCAAGTAGCTCAGGCCCAGGTTGAACAGGTAGCGGTCCGCTTCGAGTTGGTTGAGCGGGCGATCGGGCATTTGGGGCGTAGCCCACTGGGTGTGATACCCGGCGCGGAAGAAGGGGATGACGTACTCGCTGTTCCCAAACCAGAAATTCATCCCCATGTGCGTGCCGATGTTGACGAAGGTGTTGTACAGGGCGTAGTTGCGCACGTTCCAGGGCGTGATGACCAGCACACCGAGGATCGCCACCGGCGCAAGCCGCAGCAGCGCCGCCCGCCACTGCCCACGCACCACAAACCACAGCAGCGCCGCCAGTCCGAGCATTGCGCCGAGTGGGCGGGCGAGGATGGTCAGGCCATAGACCACGCCGGTCAACGCGACGAGCGCCCAGGTGATGCGGTCCGCGCGCGCACGCTCCGCCAGCCGGATGGTGAGGTATACGAACGTGTGCAGCAGCACCGTGAACAGCGACGTATCGATGACGGTCAGCGCCTGGAAGGTGAAGTACGGATACACGACGAAGCACAGCGCCGCGATCAGTCCGACGATGCGCCCGGCTGTCGCGCTGAACAGGCGGCTCCCAATGGCGACGATCAGCAGCACGGTGATCGCGTCGAAGGTGGTATTCATCAACACCACCGCCAGCGAGCTGCGCCCGAACACGCCGTACAGTCCCGCGAGCAGATACGGGTAGAGCGGGGCCACGCTGGCGTAAGGTTCGCCGGCGACAACGCCAAACGTGCCATCGGTCAGGATGTTGCGCGCGATCAAGTCATAGTCGCCAAAGCCCTGCACCACGCCAGTCTGCTCGAATGCGAACGTGCCGGCCAGAAGCAGCCATGCGCCGACTCGAATCACGACCAGCAAGGCAACGAGGCCCACGAGCGGCCAGCGCCGCGCGCTGGGCTGAATCTCGGCAGAGGCAGGGGCGAACGATGGGATGGACGATGTTTCGATCACAGACGGCACTCTCTGAACTGCGCGGCGCTACTATAACACACTCACGGTGAACGCCATAACGGCGACTGTCAGGCGGATTCCCGCCTGTGCGCCGGTCGACGCCGTCCACCATGAGAGACGCCCCGTAAGCTGGTATAATATCCCGCCGTTGCCGCGCGGGCGTATGCCCACCACGAACCGAACGAGGCCATGCAGAACGAATCCGGTCCCCGTTTCATGCGACGCTTGCTCTTGCGCGAGAACACGCCGCCCTGGGGCGCTGGGACGGCGCTGCTGTTCGTGGCCGCCTACATCGGCTTGTGGCTGGCCAGCCTGCTCATCGTCAGTATGCTCACCGGCGAGATTGAGGGCCGTATGCCGTCGCCGCGCACGCTGGCCCTGACGATGCTGGCGGCGAGCCTCGTCGCGGCGCTGGGCATCGTCCAGTGGATGCGCCGTCGCCTCGGCCCGGACTGGTTCCGGGCGCTGCGCCTGGCGCAACCCTCGCGACGCAATACGCAGATCGTGATCTTTCTCGTCGGGCTGGGCGCGGCCTGGGCGTTGGACCTCGTCGGGGCCGTACTGCGGCTCAAGGGCGGCGAGATCGTGCCGCCGCTGCTCGCCGGGTTGGAGACTCCCGACATCGCCGCGCAACTTCTGGCCGCGCTCGTGGCCCTGATCGCCGCGCCGCTGGCCGAAGGGCTGGTCTTTGGCGCGCTGCTCTACGGCGGCCTGGCGCGCGTCTTTGCCGACAACCGCGTCGTGATCGTCGTGGCGTCGCTGGTGTACACGATGGTGGCGCTGCTGCTCTCGCCCGCCCCGGCCACCTGGTACGGCCTGATCCAGCCCTTCAGCATGGCGCTGATCCTGTTCAGCGTGCGCGCCTATTACCAGTCTGCGCGTGCCTGGACCATCGCGCGCGCCGGATTTGGCCTGTTCTTCATCATGGCCGCGATCTTCCTGTAATTCTGAGGAGTCGCGGCCCGTTTTGACCTTTTTTCGCCAAGGAGCGCAAAGATGGCTTACGAGAATATCCTGGTCGAGCGGCTTGACGGCGGCGTCGGGCTGGTGCGCCTGAACCGGCCCAGGGCGTTCAATGCGCTGAACCGCGCCACGCTGCTGGAACTCGTCGCCGCGCTGGACGACTTCGACAGCGATCCCGCGTTGGGCTGCGTGGTGCTGACCGGGAGCGACAAGGCGTTCGCCGCCGGGGCCGACATCAAAGAGATGGCGACGGCCAGCGCGGTGGACATGATGGCCGCCGATACGATTGGGCTGTACGACCGGGTCGGCGCGCACCACAAGCCGTTGATCGCGGCGGTGTCGGGCTGGGCGCTGGGCGGCGGCGCGGAATTGGCCATGATCTGTGATATGATCGTCGCTTCGGAAACGGCGAAGTTCGGCCAGCCGGAAGTGACCATCGGCGTGATACCCGGCGCGGGCGGGACTCAACGCCTGACGCGGGCGGTAGGCAAAGCGCTGGCCATGGAGATGGTGCTGAACAACCGGCAGCTTTCGGCGGACGAGGCGGCGCGGCTTGGGCTGGTCAACCACGTGTACCCGGTCGAGACGTATCTCGACGAGGCGCTGCGCATCGCCCGCGAGATCGCGGCCCGTGCGCCGCTCGCCGTCCGGCTGGCCAAAGAAGCCATCAACCGCGCCTTTGAAACGCCGCTCTCCGACGGAATCGCGCACGAACGCCGCAGCTTCTACCTGCTCTTTGCGACGGAAGACCAGAAGGAAGGCATGGCCGCCTTCGGTGAAAAACGCGCCCCGGCCTGGAAGGGCAAGTGACGGACCATCCGCACGAGTGAGACATGATCGAGCGCGCCCGGCACGTCAGCATCCTGTATTCGGCCTCGCTGAACGGCCAGATCGACCTGTTGCCGCGCCTGTTCACGCAGCTTAAGCACGAGCGCGCGTCGGCGGACCCGGCTCGCGCCGTCGTATTGGTTGATCTCGGCCAGTCGTGCCGCGCCGATGCACCGCCGTGCGCCCTGACCGGCGGACGGGCCATGCTCGTGGCGATGGATGCGATGGGCTACGACGCCTTTCACATCGGCGCGCTGGACATGCTCTACGCACAACCGGCGCTCGTGGCCCAGCTGCGCAACATCGTCATGACGCGCTTCGCCGCCGGGCCGTGGTACGTGGACGTGAAGCGCCGCGACGCCCTGATCCGGCTGGTCAACGCGCAACAGCTCGACCCGGCGGCGGTCCCCGGCGACGAGGACGCCGATCTGGTCGTCGGGCTGCGGCTGGCCGATGCAGAAGCGATTCGCACGGAGTACACGGGCCGCGAGCGCCTGTTGTGGCTCCAGGGCGCGGCGTCCGATGCCCACGACCGGCCAACGCTGGGCCGCGTCGATGTGACGCTGACGCCGGACGCGCCCTTTATCACGCTGGATTCAAGCACACGGCTGCCATCCGAGGGCCAGTACGCGCCGGACCCGACGATCAGCGGCGTCGTCGATTTCGTGCTCAGTGAGGCGCGCGCCGCCGGCAAAAGGTAAGGGGAATCGTGATCAACCAGGCCGATCTGGTGAACAAGCTCGATACGTTCTTCGAGATCAGCATCTACGACGAGCGCGACGCACAGCCGCCGTTCCCGCCCGGTTATGAGTCCGTCTTCGCGCGCTACGCCGCGCCGGGCTTCATCGGGGGCGCGGGCAACGGCTTGATGCTGAACAACACGGCGCAGGTGGATCGCGCCTACCTCATCGTATTCCCCAGCCCGGCGGTGCTGGACACCATCATCGGGCGTGAGGTGCAGCGCGGCGCGCCCGGCGCGCTCATCTTCAGCCACCACGCCAGCGACTACCAGGAAGGCGGGCCGGAATACACGCCCATCCCCGAAGTGCAGCTTGAGGCGCTGCGTGAGCACCACGTGAGCTACTACCTGTGCCACGCGCCGCTGGACTGCCACGCCGACGTATCCACGACGGGCGCGCTGGCCGAGGCGATTCGCCTTCAGGAACCGACGCGCTTTGCCCCGTACCACGGCGGCAAGGCCGGGCTGGCCGGCACGGTCGCGCCCATCGGCTTTCACGATTTCGCGCGGCGGCTGGTCGAGGCGCTCGGACTGCCCTATCTGCGGTACGGCGGTGTGCGCAACGACGGCCTGCCCATCCACAAGGTCGCCGTGGTCGCCGGGGATGGCGGCACGCCGGAATTTATCCAGCAGGCGGTTGACCTGGGCTGCGATACGTTCGTCACCGGCGAATGGTGGCCGTGGGGGCCGGGCGACTCGCGGGCGAAAGAGCGGGAGCGCCTGCAGGCGTTTCTCCGGGGCGCGCACATCAACCTGCTGGCCGTCTCGCATTACGGCAGCGAAGCCGTGGTCATGCGCGACGCGGTAGCCGAGTGGTTCCGGGAGAATGCGCCGGGCGTCGATCCGGTGTTCATCGGGCAAGAGGACCCCTGGCGCTGAGATGAGACGGGCGGTAGTTCGGCGGCGCGCCCGGACGAGTGTGCAGCTCGTGCGGGCGCTGGCGTGGGCGGTGGTCGTGGCCGTGATCCTGGCCGTGCCCGCGCCGCTTCTCGCTCCGCGCGCCCAGCAATCGACCGGCGCGCAGATCGTCTCGCCGCAGGCCGGGCAAACGCTCGTCGGCAACGTGAACATCATCGGCGCGGCCAGCGACCCGGACTTCCAGCGTTACCGGCTCGAATTTGCCTCGATGGACGCCGCCGAGGAACAATGGCTGCTCATCGCGGAGATCACCCAGCAGGCGACGGCGGGTGTGCTGGCCCAGTGGGACACCACACAGGTCCCCGACGGGCGCTATCAGATTCGGCTGCGCGTCATCCTGCGTGATGGGACCGTCGTACAGGCGGCGGTGCAAAACCTGCTCGTCCAGAACCAGCAGCCCACGCCGCTGCCCACGCTGGCCGGGCCGCCCACGCTCGGCGCGCCGACGGCCACGCCCACCGAAGGCCCGACGCCGACCGGCGTGATCCAGCAGCCGCCCACGTCCGCGCCGCCGGCCACCTTTGCCCCGCCTAGCGCGGCGCCGCCGCCTGCGGACATCACGCAGGTGCTCGGCGCGGCGCAGTCGGCGTTCTGCACCGGGATTTTTGTGGCGCTGGTGGGCTTTGCGCTGCTGGGCGGCTACCGCGTATTCTACGTCCGGCTGCGCCCGCGCCTGCGCCGCGCCCTGGCCGAGATGCAGGCGGACGAGTGAGCATATGGCCGAACGTTACCTGATCGTCGGGCTGGGCAACCCCGGACGCGAATACCAGCGCACGCGCCACAATATCGGCTTTCGCGCCGTCGAAGCCATCGCCTCGGCTTACGGGCTGAGCTTTGAGCGTGGGCGCGCCAAGAGCCAGCTTGCCGACGGCCTGATCGCCGGCCAGCGCGTCCTGCTCGCCAAGCCGCAGACGTACATGAACCTGAGCGGCGAGGCGGTGCGCGCCCTGCTCGACTTCTACAAAATCCCGCTGGAGCGCCTGCTCGTCATCTGCGACGACCTGGACATCCCGCCCGGCGCGCTGCGCATCCGGCAGAAGGGCGGCTCTGGCGGGCAGAAGGGCCTGAAGAGCATCGGCGAGCGCCTGGGCACGCAGGAATTTGCCCGGATGCGCATCGGCATTGGCCGCCCGCCGGGCCGCATGGACCCCGCCGCTTACGTGCTCCAGGATTTTGGCGCAGATGAGCAAATTCTGATCATCGAGACGCTGGATCGTGTCGTAAAATCGATCCAGACCTGGCTGGAACACGGCATCGGCATCATGATGACGCGCCACAACGGCGCCGCCGACGAAGCAGCCCACAATGCCAGCGCCGTGGACACGAAAACGGCGAAGGCAGCACAACCGGCCCAGCCGACACCGACGGAGAACCGCCCATCCCCGCCGTCTGAAACCGAAGCGTCGGATACCGTCAAATCCGTCAAACCCGTCAAACCTGTCAAACCGCCCGTGGAGTGAGGCAGAGGCAGCTTCCGGGCCAGAATCTCGGAGTCCCATGCAACTGAACGGCCTTCTCTCGTTCTTGCGGCAAGCGCCGCGTTATCAAGACGTGCTCACCGCCCTGCGCGCCGGGCAGCCGGTCGCCGATCAGCGCGTGCTGCGCGCGGCCCGGCCCGCCGTCGCCGGAGCGTTGGCCGGTGATCTGGCCCGCCCGACGCTGATCGTCGCCTCGCAGGTCGAGCGCGCCTACAACATCGCCGAGCAACTGCCCGTCTGGCTGCCCGACCAGCCGGTGTACCGCTTCCTGGAGCCGAGCAGTCTGTTTTATGACCGCACACCCTGGGCGACGCTGTCCATCCGCGCCCGGCTGGCGGCGCTCGGCGCGCTGTGCCCACCGCCCGGCCTTGACTCCAACGGCCCCGCGCCCGTGATCGTCACGTCGGCGCTGGCGCTCATGGCCCGCACGCTGCCCGTGCGTGAGTTCCGCGCCGCGACGCGCATGGTGCGCGCCGGGACGCAGGCCGACCAGGAAAAACTGCTGCGCGCGTGGCTCGCCGCCGGGTACACGCCCGTCTCCGTCGTCACCGAGCCGGGCACGTTCAGCCGGCGCGGCGGCATCGTGGACGTGTTCCCCATCAGCGCCGCTGCGCCGGTGCGGCTGGAATTTTTCGGGGACGAGATCGAGAGCCTGCGCGCCTTCGATCCGGCGTCACAGCGCTCCACCACGCCGCTCGACGTGGCGGTTATCTTCCCCGCGCGCGAGGCGCTGCCCAAATACGCATCCGGTGTGGCAGAGCGGCTGGCAGAGTGGTTTGCCTCGCTGCCGCGCCCGGAAGACGACGTCACCTCGCCCGCGCCCGACGAGGACGATCTGCGCGCGGAGTCGGCGTTCCCCACCATTGAGTTCTACATGCCCTTCTTCTACGGCGCGCCCGCCAGTCTGCTCGATTACCTGCCCGACGACGCCTTCATCGTGGTCGATGACTGGGCGGCGCTGGAAGATTGTGTGTCGGACCTCGAGACGCAGGCCGTGACGCTGCGCGAAGAGCGCCTGAAGGCCGGGCAGATTCCGCCGGACACGCCGCTGCCGTACTTCACCTGGGACTCCCTGCGCGACGGGCTGCGCGCGCGCCACCCGCTGCACCTGGGCGGCGTCGGCCTGGAAATGGTCGAGGGCGAAGAGTCCGGCCCACTGCCTACCTTCGATGAACCCGAAGATGCCATCGGGGACCTGTTCACGCCCGGCCCACGCTATGGCGGCCAGTTGCGCCCGTTCATCGACCTGCTGCGGCGGCTGCGGCTCAACGGCGAGCGGCCCGTCGTGGTCAGCAACCAGGCGCAGCGGCTCTCCGAATTGTGGCGCGATTCGGAACGCGGCCCGCGTATCCCACCGCGCGCCGAGGTCGCCGCGCCGCCGTCCGGATTGACCTTTGTCGAGGGCACGCTGGCCGAAGGCTGGACGCTGGCTGCCGGGCACGTGCATTTGCTCACCGACGCGGAGATTTTCGGCTGGAAACGCCCGGAGCCGCGCCGCCACCCGGTCATGCGCGCCATCTCGCCCGAAGCGTACTTCGCCGACATGGCGGTTGGCGATGTGGTGGTGCACGTCGAATATGGCATCGGGCGTTTTGTCGGGCTTCAGAAGCGCGTCCTGGAAGGCGTGGCGCGCGAGTACCTGGTCATCCAGTACGCCGGGACCGACATGCTGTACGTGCCGATCCACCAGGCGGACCGGCTGTCACGTTACGTCGGGGCCGATGACCGCGACCCGCCGCTGAGCAAGCTCGGCTCGGCGGAATGGACGCAAACGCGCGAAGCCGCCCGCCGCGCCGCCGAAGAAGTCGCCCGTGAACTGCTCGACCTGTACGCCCGGCGCGCCAGCGTGGAAGGGCACGCCTTTGCGCCCGATTCGCCGTGGCAGGCGGAACTCGAAGCGTCGTTCCCCTACGTCGAGACGGACGACCAGCTGCGCGTGCTCGCCGAAGTGAAGGCCGACATGGAGCGCCCAACGCCGATGGACCGCCTGATCTGCGGCGATGTGGGCTATGGCAAGACGGAGATCGCCCTGCGCGCCGCGTTCAAGGTCGTCATGGACGGCAAACAGGTCGCTATCCTCGTGCCGACCACCGTCCTGGCCCAGCAGCACTTCAACACGTTCAGCCAACGGCTGGCGGCGTTCCCGGTCAAGGTCGAGATGCTGTCGCGCTTCCGCAGCCCGCGTGAGCAACGCGACATTTTGGCCCAGACGGCGCGCGGCGAGGTGGACATCCTGATCGGCACGCACCGCATCTTGCAGGAAGACGTGCACTTCCGCGACCTGGGCCTCTTGATCATCGACGAAGAACAGCGTTTCGGCGTCACGCACAAAGAGCGCTTCAAGCAGATGCGCGCCCAGGTGGACGTGCTGACCATGACGGCCACGCCCATCCCGCGCACGCTGTACATGAGCCTGGCCGGCATCCGCGACATCAGCATGATCTCGACGCCGCCCGCCGAGCGCTTGCCCGTGCTCACCCACGTCGGGCCGTATGACGAGAAGATCGTGCGGCAGGCCATCCTGCGCGAATTGGACCGGGGCGGGCAGATTTTCTACGTGCACAACCGCGTCTCGACCATCAGCCCGGTGCACGAGCACCTGTCGCGGCTCGCCCCGGAAGCGCGCATCGTGGTTGGGCACGGCCAGATGGACGAGGATGAGCTTGAGAAGGTGATGACGCGCTTCGCCGGCGGCGAGGCGGACATTCTGCTTTCGACCACCATCATCGAGAGCGGCCTGGACATCCCCAACGCGAACACGATCATCATCGACCGCGCCGATACGCACGGATTGGCGCAGCTTTACCAGCTCCGTGGGCGGGTCGGGCGCGGCGCGTACCGGGGCTATGCGTACCTGTTTTACCCGCGCCACGCCCACCTGAACGACGAGGCGCGCGCCCGGCTGGACACCATCGCGGAGCAGACCGAGCTTGGCGCTGGCCTGTCGATTGCCATGCGCGACCTGGAGATACGCGGCGCGGGCGAACTGCTCGGCACGCGCCAGAGCGGATACATCGCCACGGTCGGCTTCCACCTCTACACACAGCTTCTCGCACAGGCCGTGCAGCGCCAGCGCGCGGAACAGCGCGCCGAGCACAAAGCCGCGCCCCGTCCGGCTGCGCCCGGCGAGCTTGGCGCGATTGCCCAGGGCGCCGGTCCGGCCATCACCATCGATCTGCCCGTGCCCGCCTTCGTGCCGGTGGAGTTCATGCCGGACATGGCCATGCGGCTCCAGTTCTACCGCCGTCTGGCAGACATGACCACGCTGCCGGCGGTCGATGATCTCGAAGTGGAGCTTGAGGATCGCTTCGGGCCGCTGCCGCCGGAAGTCGAGGGCTTGCTATTCCAGATGCGCGTCAAGCTCATGGCGCAGAAGGCGAATGTGGTGGCCATCACCGCCGACGAAAACCAGGTCGCCGTCCGGCTGCCCTACTTGGCGACCATCAACCGGGCGGATTTGCAACGCTACCTGGGCCACGGGGCGCGCGTCAGCCGGGTGGCCGTGTGGGTGTCGCGCGACGAGAGCGAAGAGAACGACTGGCGGCAGCGTCTAATCGCCATCCTGGAGCGCCTTCAACCGCTGGCCGAAAACGCGGAGCCAATGAAGGAGCCAGCCGACCAGGGTCACGCCCCGGCAGCGCCACCCGATCCGGGCTTCGGCGCGTGAGCGACCTGAACCGGGCTGCCATCGTCGCGGCGCTGCTGGACTGGTTCGGGGAAGCGGCAGTCTCGTTGCCCTGGCGCGATTCCTCGGACCCGTACCGCGTCTGGCTGTCGGAGATCATGCTCCAGCAGACGCAGGTAACGACGGTGATCCCGTATTTCCAGCGTTTCCTGGACGCCTATCCCACCGTCCAGGCGTTGGCCGCCGCGCCGCTAGAAGACGTGCTCAAGCGCTGGGAAGGCCTGGGCTATTACAGCCGGGCGCGCCACATGCACCGCGCGGCGCAGCAGGTGGCGGCGCACTACGGCGGCGTTTTTCCTCGTACAGCGCGCGAATTGCAGACCTTGCCCGGCGTCGGGCGCTACACGGCGAACGCCATCGCCAGCATGGCCTACGGCGAGCACGTGCCCGTGCTCGACGGCAATGTGATGCGCGTCCTGTCGCGGCTGGCCGACGTGGCCGAGGACGTGACCGCTGCGCGGACGCAGCGCCGCCTGTGGGAACTCGCCGAGTCGTTCATGGAGCACGTGCCGCCGGGCCGCGCCGGCAGCTTCAACCAGGCGGCGATGGAGCTTGGTCGCGAAGTCTGCAAGCCGCGCCGCCCGCTGTGCGCCGAGTGCCCGGTGCGCGCGCACTGCCTGGCCCGGCAGCGCGGCGTGCAGGAACAGCGGCCCGTCAAGGCCAGGCGTGCACCCACGCCGCACCACGACTACGCCGCCGCGCTGATCGAGGATCGGGCGGGCCGCATCCTGATCGCCCGGCGACGCGCCGATGGCTTGTTGGGTGGCCTGTGGGAGTTCCCGGCGGGCCGCTGCGAGCCGGGCGAGACGCTGCCGGAGTGCCTGGCGCGAGCGCTGCACGACAAGCTGGCGGTCAAGATCGTGGCGGGCGACGAGCGGCTGGTCGTGAAACACGCCTTCTCGCACTTCCGGCTCACGCTGCACGTGCTCGACGCGCGGATCGTGTCTGGCGCGCCCGCGCCGCAAGGCGACGCCTACACGGATGCGCGCTGGGTCGGGCCGGGCGAGCTTGAGCAGTACGCCTTTGGCCGCGCCGACCGCAAGGTGATCGAGCACCTGAGCGATTTCGCCCGCCGCCTGTTCTGATCCGACCTGGCCCAGCCCGCCGGACGCCGACTGCTAGAACCTGTTATGCGCTTTGAGCGTCGGACAAGTGCGCAGGACGATGCAGCCAAGACACGGACCTCACCCCCGGCCCCTCTCCACACCTGCCGGGGTCCCCGCTGGGGTGGCAGTCGTAGAGAGGGGAGTCGGCGCGTCGGTCACCGCGCTTTTCCCTCTCTCTATGCGGTACTCCGCACGGAGAGAGGGTAGGGGGTGAGGCTCAACGTTCCTAACAGCTTCTAGCGCGCCTGTTTCGCCAGAAAACCGAGCACGATGGTATTGAACTGCTCCGGGCGCTCCCAGCAGCTTGCATGGCCTGCGCCGGGCAAGATGTGCAACTCGGCGTGCGGAATGCGCTGCATCAGGATCCGCGCGTAGGCCGGTCCCTTCAACAGGTCAAGCTCACCCACCAGGATACACGTCGGCGCGCCGATATGGCCAAGCTGCACCGTGAAATCCACGCCCAGGAAGCACTCGCACAGCCGCGCCACCGCCGGAAAGTCGAGCCGCGCATAGCGGCTTTTGGCGTCTGCCAGGAGCTTCGGGTTGTTGCGGATGAACTCCGGCGAGAAATTCCAGGGCGCGGTGACGTTGAAGAAGAGCGCCGGATCGGCGACGCGCGCCGCTTCGAGCCAGCCTTCGACCGTCATCTGCAATTCCGGCCCAACCTCACTCACCGTATCGGCCAGGATCAGGCTTTTCGTGCGCTCCGGATACTGTAGGGCAAATGCCTGGGCCACTTCGCCGCCGTACGAGATGCCCGCGATGTGCGCCGCCTCGATGCCGAGCGCCGTGAGCAGCCCGGCCAGATCGTTGGCGTGCTGCGCCATCGTGTACGGCCCGACCGGGTGGTCAGACTGGCCCTGTCCACGGCAGTCATACTGAAGCACGCGGTAGTGCGCGGCCAACGCGCGCGTCTGGAAAGCCCAGCTTGTCGCGGCGTTCATGAGGATGCCGTTGTTCAGCACGAGCACCGGCGCATCTTCTGGCCCGTGCAACTCGTAGTAAAAGCTGATCCCTGAAACGTCTATTTTGGGCAT
>JADZBY010000232.1 GCA_020851855.1 Anaerolineae bacterium | reverse complement strand
GGCCTGACGCTGGCCGAGGCCGAAGCGCAAGTTATCCCGCTGCTGCGCGACGCCGTGCGGGCCGGATCGCCGCAGATTCGGTAAACTCGGTAGACTCGTGGCCCAACACGCTGGCTCTGCCTTTGGCTTTCTCGTGGTGGACAAGCCGCGCGGCCTGACCAGCCACGATATCGTGGCGCGCGTCCGGCGCGGGGCGAGCATTCGCCAGGTGGGCCACGCGGGCACGCTCGACCCGATGGCCACCGGCGTGCTCGTTGTGTGCATCGGCGCGGCGACTCGCCTGGCCGAGTATGTTATGGCGTCCGAGAAGGAATACGCCGCCACGGTGCGCCTGGGCGTCGAGACGGACACTTACGACGCCGACGGCCAGGTCATCGCGTCCACGCCCATTGATGGCCTGGCCGAATCGGGCGTGCGGGCGGCGCTGGCGCGCTTCCAGGGCGAACAGGACCAGGTTCCGCCCATGCACAGCGCCATCAAACAGGGCGGCGTCAAGCTGTACACGCTGGCCCGGCGCGGCGAAAGCGTCGAGCGGGCGGCGCGGCGCGTCACGATGCGCGTCGAGATGGAACGGCTTGCCCTGCCCGATGTCGATCTGCACGTCGTCTGCTCGCCGGGCACGTACATTCGCAGTCTGGCCCACGATCTGGGCGCGATGCTGGGCGTGGGTGGGCACTTGACCCGGCTCCGTCGCGTGCGCAGCGGCGCGCTGGACCGGCCCGTCGCCTGGGAGACGCTCGAGGCGGCCTTTCAGGACGGGAGTTGGCGCATTTACCTCGTAGACGAGGCCGCTGCGCTGCCCGGCATCGCCGCATTGTCTCTGGATGAGTCCGGCGCGCGCGCCATCGTACACGGGCGGGCCATCCCGGTGGACGACGCGCCGGGCGACGCCGGATTGCGCCGCGCGTATGGCCCGGGCAGCGCGTTTCTGGCGATTGTCGAGCGTCGCGGCGACGTATGGGCGCCGATCAAAGTGTTTGGGTAAGGGCTGTTCATGCATAGGAAGGGTTACTCGTGACGGATTATCGCCGGGGCATGACCAAGACCCGCCAGGGTTTTTTTTCGCGCATTGCGAACACATTTGCCCGTGATCAGATCACCGAGGCGGACTGGGAAGAACTCGAAACGCTGCTCGTCCAGGCCGATGTGGGCATGGCCACCACCTCGCTGCTCATCGACCGGCTGCGCGCGCGTTACAAACAGGCCGGCCTCAAGACTGCCGACCAGCTTCGCCACGGCCTGCGCGACGAATTGCGCGACCTGCTCAAGCCGCCCACGCCGATGAATATCAGCGGGCGCGAGCTGTCCGTCGTGCTCGTGGTGGGCGTGAACGGCTCCGGCAAGACGACAACCATCGGCAAGCTGGCCAACCGCCTGGTGAACAACAACCGCAAGGTCATGCTCGCTGCCGGAGATACCTTCCGCGCCGCCGCTATCGAGCAGTTGCAGCTGTGGGGCGAGCGCGCGAATGCGCCGGTGGTGGCGGGCAAGCCAAATTCCGACCCCGGCGCAGTGGTCTATGACGCCGTATCCGCCGCCAAAGCGCGCGGCTACGACATCCTCGTCGTGGACACCGCCGGGCGGCTTCAGACCAAGTACAACCTGATGGAAGAATTGCGCAAGGTGAAGGGCGTCATGGCCAAAGTCGTGCCCGACGCGCCGCACGAGGTCCTGATCGTGCTGGACGGCACGACCGGGCAGAACGCGCTGTCCCAGGCGAAGGGCTTCACCGAGGCCGTCCAGCTTACCGGCGCGATTGTCACCAAGCTGGACAGCACGGCCAAAGGCGGCATGGTCTTCGCCATCCAGCAGGAACTCGGCCTGCCCATCCAGTACGTCGGCCTGGGCGAGACGATGTACGACCTGATCCTGTTCGACCCTGATGCGTTCGTGGATGGGCTGTTCGAGGGCGACTGATGACGCCGCCGCGTGAGCCGGAGCCGTTCCACAACCGACCGGGACCGCTGACCAGCACGCACAATCCCCGTGTGCGGGCAGCGCTGGCCCTGCGTGAGCGCCGGGCGCGCGACCGCGTGGGGCGCTCGCTGGTCGAGGGCCACGACGAGTTGTTGCTGGCGCTGGAAAGCGGCGCGGCGCTGGGCGATCTGTTCTTCTGCCCGGCCTTCTTCAGCGCAAGTGACCCGCAGACGTTGCTGCAACGGGCGGCGACGGCTGGCGCGCGGCTGATCGAGGTGGACCGGCGCGTTTTCGAGCGGCTGGCTTACCGTGAGCATCCGGATGGCCTGCTGGCTGTGGCGGAAGTGCCGCGCCGGGGTCTGGATGACCTGATACTGGGCGACAATCCGCTGATCGTGATTGCCGAGTCGCTGGAAAAGCCGGGCAACCTGGGCGCGATCCTGCGCACGGCGGATGCGGCGGGCGTCGACGCGCTGATTGCCTGTGACAGCGTGACGGATTGGGGCAACCCGAACGTGGTGCGCGCCAGCAAAGGGACCGTCTTCAGCGTGCAGACGGCAGAGGCGCGCACCGATGAGGCCATTGACTGGCTGCGGGCGCGTGGGATCGCCATCCTTGCCGCCACGCCGTCCGCCACACGACTGTATTACGACGCCGAGATGCGCGAGGCCGTCGCGCTTGTGGTGGGCGCAGAACGGCAAGGCCTGAGCAGCGCATGGCTTGCCCGGCGGGAAGAGCGCACGCTCGTGCCGATGCGTGGGCGGGCGAACTCGCTCAACGTGGCGACGGTGGCCGCCCTTTTGGTGTACGAAGCCGTGCGCCAGCGGCGGTGAAATTACTCACCTCTGGCTCCCCCGAATGAGTCGTCATCCGGCGGGCGCGTCGCGACGCGCCCCTACACGTTGCGGCGTGGTAGGGGCGGCTCGCGAGCCGCCCGGAAAAACCGACGCGCCCTGCTCCGTCGAAATTCCTCAAGGCGCGGTGTTCAACATCAGCCCTTCTTGAGTCCGGCGGCGGCCAGTTCTTTCTGGTATGCCTTCCAGCCGGGACACCACGTCGTGTGCCACTTCCACAGGCGCGACATGAAGGACTTGGGGTTCGCTTCCGCTTTGGCGCGCAGGGCGCACGTCGCACACTTGGCATGAACAACCGGCGTTTCGCTCATCGTATTCACCTCTGCGGCAAGGACAGCATGGTTTTGTGCCGCTGTTCACAAATACGCAGCGAGGGGCGGCAAGGTTGCGAAATGAGTCACCGGGCGGAAAGGCACGCAGGCGATGCGCCTCAACGCCTGCGTGCCCTTCCGCCGGGTGCGGGGTTATAATGATCGTTTCGCTCCGGCTGAACAACCGGCGACAGCCTCGCCAGGGAAGAATACGACGATGACGGACGACCTGACTCAACACCAGGATAAATTCGCCACCCTCGCCGCCATGCGCGAGCGAAGCCGTCAGGGCGGCGGCCCGGAACGCATCGCGCGCCAGCACAAAGCCAATAAGCTGACCGCCCGCGAGCGCATCGACCTGCTGCTCGACCCCGGCAGTTTCCACGAGATCGACGCTTTTGTCCTTCAGCGTTCCCGCGATTTTGGCATGGACAAGCCCGAACACCAGTATCTCGGCGATAGTGTGGTAACCGGCTGGGGGACCGTCGAGAACCGGCTGGTGTACATCTACTCGCAGGACTTCACCGTCATGGGCGGCTCGCTCTCCGAAGTCCACGCCGAGAAAATCTGCAAGATTCTGGAGATGGCCATCAAAAACGGCGCGCCCGTCTTCGGCCTGAACGACAGCGGCGGCGCGCGCATCCAGGAAGGCGTGATCAGCCTGGGCGGCTACGCGGACATCTTCCTGCGCAATACGCTCGCCAGCGGCGTGGTGCCGCAACTGAGCGCGATCATGGGGCCATGCGCGGGCGGCGCGGTGTACAGCCCGGCGTTGACGGACTTCATCTTCATGGTGAAAAACTCGTCGTACATGTTCGTGACCGGCCCGGACGTGGTCAAGGCCGTCACGCACGAAGACGTGAGCTTTGAGGACCTGGGCGGCGCATCGGTGCACAGCGCCATCAGCGGCGTGAGCCACATCACCGCCGAGAACGAGGGCGATTGCCTGTTCCTGATGCGCGAATTGTTGGGCTACCTGCCGCAGAACAACATGGAAGACCCGCCCTTCAAGGCCTCGCGCGATGATACGCTGCGCACCGACCCGCGCCTCGACGAGATCGTGCCCGATAACCCGAACAAGCCCTACGACATCAAGGAAGTGATCCGCATGATCGTGGATGACGGGCGCTTCTTCGAGATTCACGAGTTGTTCGCGCCGAACATCGTGGTTGGTTTTGCCCGGCTGGGCGGCTACAGCGTCGGCATCGTCGCCAACCAGCCGATGGTGCTGGCCGGCGTATTGGACATCCAAGCCAGCGAGAAGGCGGCGCGCTTCATCCGCTTCTGCGACTGCTTCAACATCCCAATCGTGACCTTCGAAGACGTGCCCGGCTTCATGCCCGGCACGAAGCAGGAACACGGCGGCATCATTCGCGCCGGGGCCAAGCTGCTGTATGCCTACTGCGAGGCGACCGTGCCCAAGCTGACCGTGATCACGCGCAAGGCGTATGGCGGCGCGTATGACGTGATGAGCAGCAAGCACATTCGCGGCGACCTCAACCTGGCGTGGCCGAGCGCCGAGATCGCCGTCATGGGGCCGGATGGCGCGGTGAATATCATCTTCCGGCGCGAACTGGCCGACGCCGAGGACCCGGTCGCTAAAAAAGCCGAACTAGTGCAGATGTACCGCGACAAGTTCGCCAACCCGTATGTGGCGGCGGCGCGCGGCTTCATCGACGACGTGATCATGCCCTCGGAGACGCGCCCGCGCCTGATCAACGGCCTGCGTATGCTTCAAAACAAGCGCGACGAGAACCCGCCGCGCAAACACGGCAATATCCCGCTGTGAGGAACGAGGTAAACGACACATGGCGAATGTCGAAGCCCGCCAGCTTACCAAAGTCCTGATCGCCAACCGGGGCGAGATCGCGGTGCGCATCATTCGCGCCTGCCGCGAGTTGGGCATCCACACGGTGGCCGTGTACAGCGACGCCGACCGCACCGCCCTGCATGTGCGCTACGCGGACGAGGCGTACCACATCGGTCCGTCGCCCGCCCGCGAGAGCTACCTGGACATCGGCAAGATCATCGACGTGGCCCGCCGCTCCGGCGCGGACGCCATCCATCCTGGCTATGGCTTCCTTTCCGAGCGCGAGGCGTTCGCCGGGGCCTGCCAGGACGCCGGGATCATCTTCGTCGGCCCGCCGCCCGACGCAATCCGCACCATGGGCGACAAGCAGGAAGCGCGCGAGACGGTCCGGCGCGCGGGCGTGCCGCTCGTGCCGGGAACGCCGCCCGGCCTGCGCGACGATGATCTGATCGGCGCGGCGGAAGGCGTCGGCTACCCGGTCATGGTCAAGGCGGCGGCGGGCGGCGGCGGCAAGGGCATGCGCATCGTGCGCGACCCTGCCGAATTGCCCGCCGCGCTGGCCTCGGCGCACCGCGAAGCCGAGAATGCCTTTGGCGACGGCACGGTGTACCTGGAGAAGCTCATCGAAGGCGCGCGCCATGTCGAGATTCAGGTGCTATGCGACATGCACGGCAACGCCATGTCGCTGGGCGAGCGCGAGTGCAGCATTCAGCGCCGCCATCAGAAGCTCGTCGAAGAAGCGCCCAGCCCGATTGTCACGCCGGCCATGCGCGAGCAGATGGGCGCGGTGGCCGTCGCGGCGGCGCGGGCCGTGAATTACGTGAATGCAGGCACGGTGGAGTTCATCGTGGACCGCCAGCGCAACTTCTACTTCCTGGAGATGAACACCCGGCTCCAGGTCGAGCACCCCGTGACGGAACTGGTGACCGGCCTGGACCTCGTCAAAGAGCAGCTGCGCATCGCGCGGGGCCGCAAGATGGATGCCGCGCCGGAGACGCTGAGCATCCGGGGCCACGCCATCGAGTGCCGCATCAACGCCGAGGACCCATACAACAACTTCCTGCCCTCGGTCGGCACGATCACGCTGCACCTGCCGCCCACCGGGCCGGGCGTCCGGCTGGACAGCAGCATCTACGCCGGGTTCGAGGTGACGCCCTATTACGACTCGATGCTGGCGAAGCTCGTCGTGTGGGGCGCGAACCGTCCGCAGGCCATTCGCCGCCTCAGCCGCGCCCTGAGCGAGTACCGCATCATGGGCCTCAAGACGAACCTGCCCTTCCATCAGAAGCTGGTGGACAGCCACCACTTCATCTCCGGCAAGTTCGACACCGGCTACGTCGAGCACTACTTCGACCCGGAAGTTGATCCCAGGCGGCTCGATCCGGCCTCGGCGGCGATCATCGCCACGCTGGTGGCGCACCAGGACCAGCAGGTCGCGGCGCAGATCATCAGCCCGAACCAGTCCGACACGTCGAACTGGAAGTGGATTGGCCGCTACGAGCGCATGCACCGGTAGAGGGCACAGGAAAAACGAAGACGGGCGCGTCACGACGCGCCCCTACATCCTGACTTTGGTAGGGGTGCATCGCGATGCGCCCGTCTGCCTTCGCGAACCGGCCTGCTTGTTAGAACAGCCCGACGATGTTCCCATCCTCGTCAATATCGACCTGCTCCGCCGCCGGGTGTTCCGACAGGCCGGGCATGGTCCGCATGTCGCCGCAGATCGGGTAGATGAAGCCCGCGCCGACGCTGGCGCGCGCCTCACGAATGGGCAGGGTGAAGCCCTTCGGCGCGCCTTTCATCGCCGGATCGTGGCTCAGGCTCAGGTGCGTCTTGGCCATGCAGATCGGCAGTTTGCCAAAGCCCGCCGCCTCGTATTCTTTGATCTGCTTCTCGGCCAGCGGCTCGTAGCTCACGCCCGCCGCACCGTAGATCTCCGTGGCGATGGTCTCGATCTTCTTCTTGATCGGCAGGTCGAGATCGTACAGGTGGTGGAACTCGTTCGGTTTGTCGCAGGCCTGCACGACCATATCCGCCAGCTCAATCGCGCCTGCGCCGCCCTCGGCAAAGTGACGCGACACGGCAGCGCCCAGCGCGCCCGCTTCGACCGCAATGCGCCGGATGGCCTCGATCTCTTCGGGGTGGTCCGTGTCGAACACGTTGATGGCGACCACGGGCGTCACGCCGTGCTTGCGGATGTTCTCGATGTGCTTGATCATGTTCGCCGCGCCGGTTTCCACGTCCGCGACGTTCAGCGCCAACATCTCCGGCGGCAGTTTCTTGCCGGCCACAACCTTGTAGCGCCCGCTGTGGGTCTTGAGCGCCCGCACCGTCACCACCAGCACGGCGGCGTCAGGCTTCAGCCCGCTGTACCGGCACTTGATGTTGAAGAACTTCTCCGCGCCGATGTCCGCGCCGAAGCCCGACTCGGTGATCAGGTACTCGCCGCACTTGATGCCGATCAGGTCGGCCAGCACGCTGCTGTTGCCGTGCGCGATGTTGGCGAACGGGCCGGCGTGCACGATGGCGGGCGTATTTTCCAGCGTTTGGAGCAGTGTCGGGCGGATAGCTTCCTTCATGAGCACGGTCATCGCACCCGCCGCGCCGATGTCGCCGGCAGTCACCGGCTTGTGATCGCTGGTGAAGCCGATCACGATGCGCTGGAAGCGTTCGCGCATGTCCTTGAGCGACGTGGTGAGCGCCAGGATGGCCATCACTTCGCTGGCGACGGCGATATCAAAGCCCGTCTCGCGCATCACGCCGCCCTCGGTCTTGCCGCCCAGGCCGACGATGATCTGGCGCAGGGCGCGGTCGTTCGTATCAACGACGCGCTTCCAGGTGATGCTGTCCAGGTCGATGTTCAGCGGGTTGCCGCGCATCAGGCGGTTGTCGATCATCGCCGCCAGCAGGTTGTTCGCGGCGGTCACGGCGTGGATGTCGCCGGTCAGGTGCAGGTTGAACAACTCCATGGGCACAACCTGCGAAAAACCGCCGCCCGCCGCGCCGCCTTTGATGCCGAACGTCGGCCCTTGCGACGGCTGGCGCAGCGTGATGACGGCGCGCCGCCCGATGTGAGCCATCGCTTGCCCCAGCCCGACCGTGGTGGTCGATTTGCCCTCGCCGAGCGGCGTCGGCGTGATGGCCGTCACGTCCACGTACTTGGCGTCCGGGCGGTCCTTGAGCTTGTCCTGCACGTCAAGGCGTAGCTTGGCCACGTAGGGGCTGCCGTACAGGTCGAGATCGTCCGGCCCCAGGCCCATTTGCTCGGCAATCTCGTGGACGGGACGCAGCGTCGCGCGTTGTGCAATCGTCAGATCAGATAGCATGGGAAAACCTTCCTCCAAGAGGAAAAGTATATATAATCCTGAGTGTACTGGACACTGGCTGGCGAAGGAACCGGCGTTCATCATCAAGAAGCCTGCCATTTGTCAGTTCCCGGCCTGCGATTCATCCTGACCTGAGCATCACACGCACGAGAGGCGCACATGATCCGCATCGCCCTGGCCACCGGCCACGAGTTTCCTCAATTGACGCCCGACGACGGCCTGCTCGTCGACGCGCTGGCCGAACTGGGCATCGCGGCGGTCCCGGCGGTGTGGGACGACCCCGCTTTCGACTGGGCCAGCATTGAGGCGGTCATCCTGCGCTCGACGTGGGATTATCACCTGCGCCTGCCGGAGTTTTTGGCCTGGATCGCCCGTCTGGAGACGCTCGGCGTGCCGCTCTGGAATCCGCCGGACACGGTGCGCTGGAACGCGGACAAGGCCTACCTGCGCGACCTGGAAAAGCAGGGTGTTCGCGTGCCCGCGACGGCCTGGATTCCCGCCGGGACGGCCCCCAATCTGGCGGAGTTGCTCGCAGCGCGCCTCTGGTCCGAGGCCGTGGTCAAACCGGCGGTCAGTGCGGGCGCTTTCCAGACGCACCGTGTCGCGCGTGGACAAGCCGCCGCCTTCCAGCCTACGCTGGCGCACATCCTCGAAACGTCCGGCGCGTTGGTCCAGGAATTTCTGCCGGAGATCAGCACAGGCGGCGAGTGGTCGTTCCTGTTTTTCGGCGGCGAGCACAGCCACACGATCCTGAAGCGGCCACCGGCAGGCGATTACCGCGTGCAGGTACATCACGGCGGCTCGTGGGAGCCGTGCGAGCCGCCCGCCGACCTGCTCGACCAGGCGCGGCGCATCATGGCCCGCATGGATGGCAAAGCGCTCTATGGCCGGGTGGATACTGTGGCTGTCAATGGAACGTTAGTTCTGGTAGAATTGGAGCTGATCGAGCCGTATCTGTTCCTGGGAGACGCGCCTGGCGCGGCCCAGCGATTCGCCGCCGCCATTGCCCGCACGCTGGCCGAGCGCAAGCGCTGATTCCCACCTGAATCCGTCAGACCGTCATTCCCTCTGGCTCGAGGGAGAAATGCGCAACCCTTCCTGCGTTTTCGACCCCTCTCCATGTGGCAGAGGGGTTGGGGTGAGGGTTTACGGACGGGAAAAGGGTGAAGCGAGAGGAGTCGTGCGATGTGTGGTCGTTATTCTGTAGCGGTGGACCCGGAACAACTTGCGTCGCGCTTTAACGCCGAACTACCGCCTGAGCCGCTTCCCAAGCGCCTGAACGCCGCGCCAACGGAGAGCCTGCCCGTATTGCTCAACGAAGGCCCGCGCCGTATCGAGCTGGTGCGCTGGGGATTGATCCCGTCCTGGGCGGACGATCCGTCCATCGGCAGCCGCCTGATCAACGCCCGCGCCGAGACGCTGGCGGAGAAGCCCAGTTTTCGCAGCGCGCTCAAGTCGCGGCGTTGCCTGGTGCTGGCCGACGCCTTCTACGAATGGCAGAAGACCGAAGACGGCAAGAAAACGCCGTACCGCATCGCGCTCAAGTCGGGCGAGCCGTTCGCGTTCGCCGGCTTGTGGGAGCAGTGGCGCGATCCGTCCGGGACGCCGCTGCGCACGTTCACCATCATCACCACGGAGCCGAACGACCTCGTCGCGCCCATCCACAACCGGATGCCCGCCGTCCTGCGCCCGGACGCCGAAGCGCCGTGGCTGGGCGAAAACGGCCTGGGCGACGAGTGGCGCGACCTGTTGACGCCCTTCCCGGCGGACCTGATGATCGCGGAAGAGGCCCCACGCGACGTGCTGCGCCGCATGGGCAGCTGATGCGCTTCATCTCGCTTCAAAACTC
>JADZBY010000231.1 GCA_020851855.1 Anaerolineae bacterium | reverse complement strand
TGGTCGAAGCCATGCGCGCCGCCGGGATCACGATTGTGCAGCCGTGCGGCGGGCAGGGGCGCTGCGGGCGCTGTGTGGTGCAGGTGACAGAAGGGGCCATCCGCCGCCGAAGCACCTTGCGGCTCTCGGCACAGGACATCGCCGCTGGTTATGCCCTGGCCTGCCAGTCGGTTGTGGAAGGCAACGCCACCGTCATTGTACCGCCCCAGGAGAAGATCGAGCGCCGCCTGACCACCGACCGTTTGGCGGCGGAGATGCCCATCCCTCCGGGTTACAGCGCGGCGCTGGCGCAGCCACTCCGGCGCGTCAATCTCACACTTGCCCCGCCAAGCATGAATGATCAGACCGACGACTGGGGCCGGCTTCAGACGGCGCTCCGGTATCAGGCCGGGCTGCGTGACGTTCATATCTCTCTATCAATGCTCAAACGTATCGGGCCGGTCCTACGGCAGGCCGGTTGGCATGTCACCGCGATTGTCGAAACCGACACGTGGGACCGGCCCCAGGGTCCGGCGCGCCTGATCGACCTGTTGCCCGGCCACACGCCCGACGAGCAGCCATTGTGGGGAGTCGCCATCGACATCGGCACGACCACGGTGACGCTGTGGCTCGTGGACCTGAAAACCGGACAGGTGTTGGCCCAGGCGGCGGACTATAACGGCCAGATCGCATTGGGCGAAGACGTGATCTCGCGCATCGTTTATGCCAGCAAGGTCGGCGATAGTGAGGAAATCCGCGCCCTGGTGCTCCATACGATCAACCGGCTGCTCGATACGGCCTGCACGCGCGTCAAAGCCGCACCCGCTGACGTGGTCAAGGCAACGGTGGCCGGCAACAGCACGATGATCCACCTGTTGCTCGGCCTTCCGGCAGAGAGCATCCGCCTGATGCCCTTTGTCACAGCCGTCAACCACGTGCCAACCCTGACTGCCTACGAGGTCGGGCTGGCTATCCACGCTGAGGCCACGGTGGACTGTCTACCCTGTGTTTCCAGCTACGTGGGGGCCGACATCAGCGCCGGGGTGCTCTCGTCAGGAATCGAGAGCACGGACCGGATCACCCTGTTCCTGGACGTGGGCACGAATGGCGAAACCGTCCTGGGCAATGATCAATGGCTGATCACCTGCGCTTGCTCGGCTGGGCCAGCGTTTGAGGGCGCTGGCACGCTGCACGGGATGCGCGCCACCCAGGGAGCGATTGAGGAATTCTGGATCAACGGCGATACGTTCGAGCCGACGTTTCGGGTGATCGGCAACGTCAGGCCGCGTGGCCTGTGCGGCAGCGGGTGGATCTCGCTGCTGGCCGAAATGCTGCTGACGGGCGTGGTGGATCGGGGCGGCAACATCAAGCTAGACCTGCCCACAGCGCGTGTGCGACAGGGCGAGCATGGCCCGGAATTTGTCCTTGTCTGGGGCAGTGACACCGGCGACGGACGCGACATCGTCGTTACCCACGTTGATATCGACAACCTGCTGCGGGCGAAGGCAGCCATTTACGCCGGTTTCACCGTGCTCGCTGAAAGCGCGGGGATGCCGCTGGAGTCGGTAGAGCAGGTGCTTATCGGCGGCGCTTTTGGCAAGTACCTCAACGTCGAAAAGGCCATTCAGATCGGCCTGCTGCCCGATATTCCCTGGGATCGTTTCCAGTTCCTGGGCAACACATCGGTTCGGGGCGCTTACCTCGCCTTGTTGGACCGTGCGGCGCGGACCTTGCTCACTGGCATTGCGTCCCGCATGACCTATGTGGAGCTATCTGCGGACAACCGCTTCTACGATGCGTTCACGTCCGCGTTGTTCCTGCCCCACACCGACCTCTCACGTTTTCCGACCGTGCAGGCTGCCCTTCCCAGACAAGAAATGGGGGCATGACGATGTACATCATTGGTGAGAATATCCACATTCTGTCCCAGCGCGTGAAGGATGCGCTGCAGGCAAAAGATGCTCGGTTCTTCCAGGAGCGTGCTGTGCAACAGGTCGAGGCCGGAGCGCAGGCGCTCGACATCAACCTCGGTCCACGAAAGAAGGACGGTGAAGAGGTTTTCCCGTGGATGGTGGAGATCATTGAGGCCGTCGTCGATGTGCCCCTCAGCTTCGACAGCACCAATGTCGCCGGTATTGAGGCCGGCCTCAAGAAGGTGACGAAAGCGCAGGCAATCATCAACTCCACGTCTGCCGAACCGGAGCGCCTGGAAAAAGTGCCGCTCTTGGCGAAACAATACAATACGCGCCTCATCGCGCTGACGATGGGAGCGAGCGGCATTCCGGTGGCCGCCGACGCCCGTGTAACCATTGCTGTCGAGCAACTGATTCCCCGGATGCTGGAGATCGGGTTTCCGATGACGGACCTGATCATCGATCCGCTGGTATTGACCGTTTCCGGCTGCCAGGAGTATTGCCCTGAGCTGATTGAAGCCATTCGCACGCTGCAGGTTGCCTGGGACCCACCCATACCGATCTCGGTCGGGCTATCGAACGTCTCTAACTCGGTTCCCAACGAGAATCGCCCCCTCATCAACCGTACCTACTGCGCCATGCTCATGGGCGTTGGCTTGCACACGATGATCGCCGATCCGCTCGACGCGCACCTGAAAGAAACCGTGCGCATCATTGAAGAGCGTGATGCGAGCACTCCGGTAGGACACCTGTACCTGAAGATTCACGACCGTATCGCGGCGATGGAGGCGCCGTCCCTTGACGACGTAGATATGAGCGACCCTGAACAGGCGGCCATCTGGAAGACGGTCCAGATCCTGCTCAACAAGGTTATTTATGCCGATGCCTATTTGCAGCAAGGGATGACAGCCTGACGTCGGCGCACGACAGCGAATTGCGGTCACTAGAGGCGAACCTTCGCCAAAGGAGGAGTGTTGATGCCGATTTTCACTCCTGGCCGGCGCTGGCAGCCAGTATACTTCCCGTTCAAACGTATCCCTTTGGGCCACCGATGGCTCGTCGCCGCTGAACGACTGGTCAAAGGCCCCTTGTGGGGTTGCCGCATGTGCGGAAACTGCCTGTTGCAGGAAACCGCCTTCATCTGCCCGATGGAGTGCCCCAAGGGAGCGCGCAACGGCCCGTGCGGCGGCTCTACCGAAGAACGATGCTACGTGGATCAAACGCGGCCCTGCATCTGGTACCGGATCTACGAACGCGCTTTCAGCATGGGCCGCGAAGAGAAGCTTCTCGAAGTGCTCCCGCCTCTGGACTGGGATCGCGTCGGCACGGAGACATGGGGCGATGTATTCAGCCAGTTACGCAGCGTAGGCGCGCGCAAGTTTTTCGGGAGCTTGCTCTCACGCGATGTGCGGGTGCGTGCGCAGAACTGGGACTCCGTCTTCCACCCGATCCGCCAGCCGAGCTGGTGGCAGGGTGATTCGGACTACCATGCGCCCGCGTACACCGAGCCGCTCTCGAACCTGGAACGCCGCCTGCGCGCCGGCGAGTTCGTCGTGACGGCGGAAGTCGCGCCGCCGATGAGCACGGCTACCGGGAAGCTGTGCCGAAACGTGGAGCTGGTCCAGCCCTACGTTGCGGCCATCAACTTCACCGACAATCCATCAGCTACAGCGCGTATGTCCAGCCTGGCGTGCAGCGAGATGGCGATCCAGCATGGCGCAGAGCCGGTGATGCAGATCGCAGCGCGCGATCGGACGCGCACGGGCCTGCAATCCGAAGTGATCGGCGCCAGTGCGCTCGGCATCCGCAACGTCCTGTGCTTGTCCGGCGACAGCGGTCGCATGGGACCGCCGCCGATGGGCCGTCTGGACATCATCGACATCGACTCGATCCAGATGCTCTGGATACTGCGCCGGATGCGCGACGAGGGGCGTTACCTCGACGGGCGTGAGATTAAGAATCCGCCAATGTACTTCCTCGGCGCGGCAGCTTCTCCCTTTGCCTCAAAGCCACATTTTCAGGCCATCCGAGAGCACAAAAAAGTCAATGCCGGCGCGCAGTTCTTCCAAACGAATCTGGTCTACGACGCCGACGGGCTGGAAGTCTGGCTGAACGCACTCGCCAGACGCAATATCCTGGACAAGGTGTATATCCTGGTCGGCGTTACCCCACTCCGATCGGTGAAAATGGCGCACTACATGCACGACGAAGTGCCCGGCGTCTCTCTCCCGGAGCGCCTGTTGAAGCGGCTGGAAGCGGCAGGCGACGGCATCGAGGAAGAGGGCGTAACGATCACGCTGGAGCTGATCGAGAAAATCCGCGCTCTGCAGGGCATCCACGGCTTCCATATCATGGCCGTCGGTTGGGAAGAGATCGTGCCGCGCATCGTGGCGGACGCCGGGTTACTGCCGCCGGATTTCGTCGCACCGGCAAAAGCGGCAAAGCCCGAACCCGTCAGGCAGTAAGCGAGCAAGAGGGCAGGCGATGAAGCTAGCAATCAGCGGCAAGGGTGGGGTGGGCAAGACGACGCTAGCGGCGCTGCTGGCGCAGGTTTACGCCGACGCCGGGCGGGACGTGCTGGCTGTCGACGCCGATCCTTCGCCCTGCCTGGCCGGCGCGCTGGGCTTCCCCGCAGACCTGCGCCATCGTCTCCACCCAATTGCCGAGATGGGCGAGCTGATCGAAGAGCGGACGGGCGCGAAACCCGGCCAGGTGGGCGGCTTTTTCACGTTGAATCCGCGCGTAGATGACCTTCCGGAGCGCTTCAGCGTCCAGCACCGTGGTGTTCGCCTGCTGGAGATGGGCGCAGTCGAGCTGGGTGGCTCCGGCTGCATCTGCCCGGAGAGCGCCATGCTCAAGACGTTGTTCACCCATCTGCTGTTTCGTAAGGATGATGTGCTGATCCTGGACATGTACGCCGGCGTAGAGCACCTGGGCCGGGCGACGGTGGATTTTGTCGATGCGCTGATCATCGTGGCAGAGCCGACGCGGCGCAGCCTGGGCACTGCGGACCAGATACGGCGGCTGGCGGCGGACATCGGCCTGACCCGGCTCTGGCTAGTGGCTAACAAGGTCCGGAACGACGACGAGGCCGAGTTTGTAGAGGCTGAGTCGCCAGGACTCCCACTGCTGGGCATTTTGCGTGCGGATATGGCCGTGCAGGACGCCGATCGTTTGGGCGTCGCCGTCTATGACCACGCCCCGGCGCTCAGGTGCGCTGCCGAACGCATCGCCGTGGCGCTCATGGAGAAGGGGGCAGGTGCATGACCACAACCATTGCCCTGGCGGGCAAAGGCGGCGTGGGCAAGACCACGATTGCGGCCATGGTGATCAAGTACCTCGCCCAGACGCAGACTGGCCCCATCCTGGCCATCGATGCCGATCCAAGCAGCAATCTGAACATGGTCCTCGGCCTTGAATTGGACTGGACCGTCGGCGACATCCGAGAAGACATGCTCGCCCAGGTCAAGCAGACGCTGGCGCAGGGCGGGGCGGCGATGGGCACGTTGGCGGGCGGCATCACCAAACGCGAGCACCTCGATTTTCAGGTGCGCTCCGCGTTGGCAGAAGGCGCCCGCTACGACCTGATTGCAATGGGGCGGTCGGAGGGACCGGGCTGCTACTGCGCTGTCAACCATCATCTACGGGACGTCGTAGACGGCATAAGCAAGCACTATCGATACGTGGTCATCGACAATGAGGCGGGGATGGAGCACCTCAGCCGCCGGACCACGCGCGATGTACAGATATTGCTGGTTGTAAGTGACCCGACTCAGCGGGGCCTGGTTGCCGCCGAGCGGATCGCCACCTTCCGGCACGAACTCGACATCCACATTGAGCGCGCCTACCTGATCCTCAACAATCTGGCTGCAGAGGCGATCCCTACGCTACTCCAGGCGCGAATCAACGCGATGGACGTCCCACTGTTGGGCGTTGTACCCCGGTGTGAGGCGCTCACCGAGTTTGAAACCAGCGGGCGGCCACTCATCGCAGTGGACGACAGCGCACCGGCTTACATGGCCGTCGCAGCGATGCTGCAAGAAGTGATGTAGTGCGGAGGGCAAGACCAACCGCCGACAGGAGGGTGCCCAATGCCACTCGTTATCGGTGTGCCCAAGGAGCATAAACCTTTTGAGTACCGAGTCGGGCTGACTCCGTCTGCGATCGCGCTCTTGACGGCGCAGGGGCATCGCTGCTACGTCGAAACGAACGCCGGCGTCGGGAGTGGCTTTGACAACGCGGAGTATGTGAAGGCCGGGGCGTGGATCACCTATGGCAAGGATGAGGTCTTCCGCCGCGCCAATCTGATCGTGAAGATCCAACGCCCCACTGAAGAAGAAGTATCTTGGATGCCCGGCGAGCAGACGATCATGGCGTTCATGCTGTTGGCGAGCGCGCCCGTCGAAAGCATCAACGCGATGCAGGAAAGAGGCATCACGGCAATAGCGTTTGAGCTTATTGAAGAGAGCGATGGCATGTTGCCCGTTCTTTATCCGCTCAGCCAGATCGGGGGCCGCATGACTGCTCAGATCGCCACGCACTTCCTTAGAAATGACAAGGGGGGCAAAGGCATCTTATTAGGCGGCGTTGCTGGCGTGCCGCCTGCGGAGGTGGTCATCATCGGTGCAGGCGTCGTTGGTATGCACGCGGCAGAAGTGTTTGTGGGCCTGAGCGCGCGCGTCATCCTCATCGATTGTGATGTGCAGAGACTTCGCGCTGCCCAGGAGCGCTTTGGCGGCAAGGTCACGACCATGATGTCGCACGATGTCAACCTGGCGAAGGTGTGCACATTTGCTGATGTCTTGATAGGGGCAGTACAGGTTCCAGGGCAGCGAACTCCACAACTGATCAGTCGCTCCATGGTGCAATCCATGCGCCCCGGTTCACTGATCATCGACATGGACATCGACCAGGGGGGCTGCGTTGCCACCGGTCGGCCAACCCAGCATGACCAGCCCACGTTTGTGGTTGACGACGTCATTCATTATTGCGTGCCGAATGTCCCCGGCGTGGTCGGACGCACTGCAACGCGTGCGTTCGTGAATGCTGCCTGGCCGTACATTCAGCGCGTCGCGGAAAGCGGAAGTAACGCCGCAATAGAGGGTGACACCGCGTTGCGGCGCGGCGTCGCCATGCGGGGCAGTGAGCTGGTCATGGCCCAACCCTTATCTTCTTGGCCCGGCCTGCCGGGCAGGTCGCCTCACCACAGGTAGGTTAACCATGCTATCAGACCTCGCTATCGCACAAGGTGCACGCCTCAAACACGTACACGAAATCGCTGATCAGATGGGCCTAGAACCCGGCGATATGGATATCTATGGCAGCCCTTACGTCGCCAAGTTCCGCCTGGAAGTGCTGGACAAGATCAAGGACCGGCCCGACGCCAAGTACATCGACGTAACGGCCATTACCCCGACGCCGTTGGGCGAAGGTAAGTCGACAACTCTGGTCGGCCTGGGACAGGCGATGCAATACATCGGCAAACGAGGAATCATTGCGATGCGCCAACCGTCCCAGGGGCCTACATTTGGCATCAAGGGCGGCGCAGCCGGTGGGGGCTATTCGCAGATTGTCCCCATGGAGACGTTCAACCTTCACCTTACGGGTGATATTCACGCCGTGAGCGCAGCGAACAATCTCTTGGCAGCAATGGTTGATAACAGACTGATGCGTGGTAATCCGCTGAACATTGATGTCGACAGCATCACCTGGAAGCGCGTGGTCGATGTAAATGACCGTGCCCTGCGCCAGATCATCGTTGGACTCGGCGGCAAGGTTGAAGGTGGAGTGCTGCGTGAAACGGGCTTTGACATTGCCGTAGCGAGTGAGGTCATGGCCATTCTGGCGCTGACCACGTCCCTGAAAGACATGCGCGAACGTTTTGGGCGGATCGTGGTCGGGATGACCAACGACAGAAAACCAGTCACCGCCGAAATGATTGGCGCTGCGGGCGCTATGGCCGTGCTGATGAAAGATGCCCTGCGCCCCAACTTGCTCCAAACGTTAGAGAACACACCCGCGCTCGTTCATGCCGGGCCGTTCGCCAATATCGCTCACGGCAATAGCAGCATCCTTGCCGATATGATTGGCATCAAGTGCGGCGATTATCTGCTGACGGAGTCTGGTTTCGGCGCAGACATTGGGGCCGAGAAGTTTTTCAACATCAAGTGTCGTTACAGTGGTCTGAAGCCGGATGCAGCTGTGCTCGTCGTCACATCGCGCGCGCTCAAGGCTCACAGTGGCAAGTACAGAGTAGTCGCGGGAAAACCACTACCCAAAGAGCTGCTCGACTGCAATATGGAGGACATCGAACTGGGCGCAGCGAACATGATCAAACATATCGAGAATGTCAAGCTGCACGGGGTAACGCCCGTCGTCGCCATCAACGTCTTCGAAGGCGATCATCCGGAGGAGATTGAGTTGATCAAGCGTATTGCCGTCCAGGCCGGCGCGTTAGGTGCGGCTGTGGCCCGCCACTTTGCCCTGGGCGGCGTGGGGGCGGCAGAACTGGCGGAAATGGTTGTCGAAGCAGCCGAGCAGGCGAACGGGTTCCGCTTCTTGTATGACCTGGATCAGCCAATCAAAGCCAAGATCGAGACGATTGCCACTCAGATCTATGGCGCGGCTGGCGTAACGTATGAGCCGCTCGCCGACAAGCAGATCAAAGACTATGAGGCCAATGGCTTCGGGAAATTGCCAATCTGTATGGCGAAGACGCACCTGAGCTTGAGCCACGATCCGAGCCTCAAGGGCGCGCCGAAGGGCTTCACGATGCCCGTACGGGAGGTGCGCGCGAGCGTCGGGGCCGGCTTCATCTATCCGATCTGCGGCGAGATGCGCACCATGCCAGGCCTCGCGGAACATCCGGCAGGCGAAAAAGTGGACATCGACGAATACGGCAATGTCGTGGGCCTATTCTGATTTGCGCGGCAGAGAGGAACAGCGGAATGCCGGAGCAGGTCGTGAGGGCGGTCCCATGGCCTCGGCCATCAAGTGTGTGCGCGTAGGCGTACTGGGCGTCTTTCGCGCAAACCTGGACACAGCGCTAGCGTAGCACGCACTTGTCGTAATCCCGAAGGAAGAAGGGATTGTCGTCGTGAAGCGCGTGTTGGCGTCTACTGGCGCCTGGTAGATTGTGTGTGCGCTGGCCCGCAGGAGGGGCAGGTCCGGGTGGGGCTACCCCGACCCGGCGGCGATCATGGAAGAAGTGGCGGCGGTATCGCCAATATACGGCGGTATTCACTGTGACCGGCTGGAAGGCGATGGTTTGCAGTGCCCTTGCCCGACACGCGATCACCCAGGAACGCCGATCCTGCACACGGTGAAGTTCCTACACGGGCTGGGCCGCTTCACCCCGGCCCATTTCCAGCCGCCCGCCGAGATAATCGACGACCACTATCCCTTTGTCCTGACTACCGGCCACATTCTGCAACACTGGGATACGGGCAGCATGACCCGCTGCGTCAATGGTCTCAAATCCTGGCCCCGGAAGAGCGGGTGGAGATGAACCAGAGGATGCCGCCCGGCTGGACATCCTTGACGGCGATTGGATACGAGTGACCTCGCGGCGGGGCGGTGTCGAAGCACGAGCGCGCGTCTGCGACCGTCCGCGCCCAGACCTGATCTTCATGACCTTCCACTTCGTCGAGGCGCTCGGCGATGTACTGATCAGCAGCTACGTCGACCCACTGACCAAGACGCCCGATTATAAGGTGGGGGCGGTGAGAGTGCATAAGATAGCACCGCCCACCTTGATAGGTTTGAGGCGCGGGAATTCACCTGTTCTCACCCCTCATCGCGCGCCTTTGCTTCGCGATACCACCAAGTCCATCGGCGGATCGTACGCGCGGGTGTCGGACTACGGTACGTCAAGGTGAGTTCCTGAGTTACCACTGGAGTGTACGACCATGTCGGACCGCTT